>JBEEGK010000339.1:0-9612 GCA_041166845.1 Acidobacteriaceae bacterium | reverse complement strand
CTTGCGATTCAGCTAACAATTTTCAGTTTAAGCGGTTTACCCTAGTACAAACACGAAAAGTGATGTACTTCTGAGTCTGTCTCTATAGCATTTTCCTTGCTCCCGCTAAGGCGAGAACCCTAGAATCCCTTTCAAACGTACTAAGTATTACCCGCCACTGCGTCAATAAAAAAGCTGGAGTGTTGCATGAGGAAATCCCTCTTACCGGTCTGTCTATCTTTAGTTTGTTCGATGTTGAGTTTTGCTGGAGTTCAGGTTTCCGCGCCCCAAAATGGAGCTAAGGTCGCCACCTCGGTGCAATTCGTCGCCACGGCGACAACGAGTTGTGCTAAGGGCGTTTCGGCGGTTGGCATTTATAGCGCTCCTTACGTCCTAAAATTCGTCCAAGCCGGCTCAAAACTTAATACCAATCTGAATTTAAGCCCAGGGACCTACAACACGGTAGTTCAAGAGTGGGACAATTGTGGCGGTTCGTCTTCCACGCCGGTCAAACTAACCGTTGGAAGCGGCGGAATACCAACAGGCGTTCACGTCGTCACTCCTGGGAATAACGCGACCGTTTCGGCTCCCACCCACTACGTAGCGAGCGCCTCCACTTCTTGCCCCAAAGGTATCGCTGCAATGGGGGTTTATACGGCTCCAAATCAACTGGCGGTTAAGCAAAACGGTGCCAACCTCGATATAAACCTGAATTTGAGTCCTGGCACTTACAACACGGTCGTTCAAGCGTGGGACCATTGCGGGGGCTCGTCGACCACACCTGTCACGGTGACGGTTGCAGGCGGCGGTGGGGCACCTGGAATTCACGTCACAACACCATCGAATAATGCGACCGTTTCTTCTCCGGTCCACTACGTAGCTTCGGCCAGCTCCAGTTGCTCCAAGGGCATAGCTGCCATGGGAATCTACACCGGCAGCAACATTTTAGCTTTCTCTAACAATGGCATCACTTTGGACACAAATTTGAATCTGTCGCCCGGAACCTACAATACTGTCGTACAGGAATGGGACCATTGCGGGGGTTCGGCGAAAACTCCGCTGACGATCACGGTATCGGGTTCGGGCGGCGGTCCGAGCGGAAATCCGAACGCCAAAACTTTCTACAACCTCCACCGGCAGAAGAATCAATGGACCGGTTACGGACTTCTGAAACCCGCGTACGCAATCTGCCCGAACTGCTCGCCCAAAGGCCCGGAGGTCAGCTGGTGGATGAATCCAGGAGTTGCCTCCCCGTCAGTGAGCGGAAACGCGACCCAGACCTCCATCGGAGGAAGTACGCCTTACTCCGATGTTTTGTGGAACAACCATCTCATTGGAGACTTCTCCTCTCAAGGACTGCCTGATTTCAGCAAGAAGCTGGCGCCGAGCCTCCATGACTTCACTTACGATGTTGACTTTTTTGTGCCTAACATTCAAACGTCGCAAGCTCTGGAATTCGACATCAACCAATTCGTGAACGGCCAATCGTTCATTTGGGGACATGAATGCCGGATCGCTGGCGGACATCAGTGGGACACGTGGGACAACCGCCGTCAGGTCTGGGTACCGAGCGGAGTCGCTTGCAACCCTGTAAGCAATGCCTGGAACCACTTGAGCATCCACGTGCAGCGCACGTCGGACAACCACTTGCTGTTCAATTCGATCACTCTCAATGGTCAGACTGCCGTTCTGAACCGATACGACAGCCCGACTCCGACCAACTGGTACGGAGTGACCATCAACTACCAGATTGACGGCAACTTCGCACAGCAGCCTTACAACGTGTTTCTGGACAACCTGAATTTCACTTATTTCTAAGTAAGGTTGCTGACCGGCGTTTCATGAGAGGGGCACAAAATGTGCCCCTTTTTTTCCCGAAAATGTCTACAATTCGTGACATTCCGCTTTCTGGCCGCGCTATAATTCATGCAGCAACCAGGGTCTGCTATGCGCTTTGTACCCCGCAGCATTTGTTGCCTTCTGCTTTTGGGTTCGCTCGCTGTTGCCGGTGCCGACGAACAAATATCAAATTCTCCCCATATTTCTAAGCAGACTCGAGTTGACTTGATTCGCGCTTTCAGTTCCGAGCTCGTGTACATCCGAGCCCTGTTCCCCATGGGCAAGACCGGACTTCGCCTGCAGGACGGTTCGCTTTCACCCAATGGCAAAGACCTGGAACAGGCTCTCGCGCTCTGGGGGCCGGCCGTCAAGCCCGGCGATCGAGCGCTCATCACCGCGATTACCATTGCAGCCAATCACATTCGTTTCGAAGTGAACGGAGGGCCCGTCAAGAAACAAAAATGGTATCAACACGTGCAGGTGGGAATGGGGGGAGCCACTACGCCGATCGCTCCCAGCGATGCCAGTGCGAATCCACGCGGATCTTACGTTGATTTGGTTTTCGCTCATTACGTTCCTGACTTGAATCCGCAGCAACTCAAAGACCTGCTGCGTCCGGTATTCGACTTCAACGCGAAGTCGGCGGTCGAGGCCTACCTGGAAACCGTGACGCCAAAAGTGAGGGAAGCCATTAAGGCCCACCGGGTATTAGTGGGCATGAACCGCGAGATGGTGATCTATTCCAAAGGACGCGCTTCCAAGAAGATCAGGGAAAAAGACGGCGACACCGAATACGAAGACTGGATTTACGGAGAGCCGCCCCACGATGTGGATTTTGTGCGTCTTGTCGGAGACGAAGTCGTGCGCGTTGAAACCATGATGGTGAATGGAGTGAAGACACTCCGCACTGAGAGAGAAGTTGATGTGCAGACATCGGTAGCGAAGGATACTTCCCACCCTGAAGCCGGTTCCGAATCTAGTCCAGTGGCAGCACCCTCGCTTCGCAGGCCGGGAGAAGAGCCGGAAGCGCAACCGGCGGGAGGCAAAGCTCCTACACGGACCCCTACAGTCGCCGCGCCCGATAATCATTTAGGGCATGGCTTTTAGCTATGGGCTCTTAGCCGAGCAACTGGCTTACGGTTTCTGCTTTGTGCGTTTGGTTAAAGAGCCAGGATCCAAAAGCCGAATAGTCAACCTCTGATTGTCCCCTTCGTTACAGCGCCTTTACACTAGAAGGGTGAAGATTGCTCTCGGCCAGATCAATACAACCATCGGTGATTTTTCAGGCAATTCCGCGAAAATAGTGGAATACGCGAGCCGGGCGCGGGCGGCGGGGGCCGGGCTGATTCTTTTCCCCGAGCTCTCGGTTTGCGGATATCCTCCGCGCGACCTGGTTGAACGCCCTTCCTTTGTAGCTCACAACCAACAAGCTGTGGAACGCATTGCGGAGCAGACGGGCGGCATTTCCGTCATCTGCGGGTTGGTCACGAAGGCGCAGGCGAACATGGGAAAGGCGGCGATGAATTCCGCCGCGCTGTTGCAGGATGGGCAAATTAAATTCCTGCAATCCAAGATGTTGCTTCCCACATACGACGTTTTTGACGAGACAAGAAATTTTGCGCCCGCGAAGAGTCAGGATTTGTTTCCATTTTGCGGCAAACAGATGGCGCTTACGATTTGTGAAGATGCATGGAACGACAAGCAGTTTTGGGATAGGCCGCTATACGCAGTGGATCCGGTGGAATCGCTGGTACATGCGGGTGGCAACTTTATTTTGAATATCTCCGCCTCGCCTTTCTGGGTGGGGAAACAGGAACTGCGACGCAACATGCTTGCAACCACGGCGCGAAGGCACAAGCTGCCGGTGCTCATGGTGAACCAGGTAGGAGGAAATGACGGCCTCATTTTTGACGGGTCCAGCTTGGCTTTTAATCCAGCGGGAGACGTGATCGTGCGTGGCAAGTCGTTCGAGGAGGATTTAATTTACGTTGATTCCGACCAGTTGACCGGCGATGTCCGCGATCAACTGCCAGGCGAGGAAGCGACTGTATATGCGGCGCTGGTGTTGGGCACTCGCGACTACGTGCGCAAGTGCGGATTCGGCCAGGTGCTGGTCGGGCTCAGTGGAGGGATTGATTCCGCGCTGACGGCAGCGATCGCCGTGGATGCGATAGGAAAGGAAAATGTAATCGGCGTTGGTATGCCGGGGCCGTATTCATCCCAGGGATCGGTGGAAGATGCAAGGCTGTTAGCCAAAAATCTTGGTATTCGTTTTGAGCTGATGGCAATCGGCGAAGTGTTTGACGCCTATACGAGGACCCTGGCGAAGACTTTCGCCGGCCGTAAAGAAGACGTAACCGAAGAGAATATACAGTCGCGTATACGAGGCGCGCTGCTGATGGCTCTGTCTAATAAATTTGGCGCGATTGTGCTGAGCACCGGCAACAAAAGTGAATTGAGTGTAGGTTACTGCACGCTCTACGGCGATATGGTGGGTGGGCTGGCGGTGATCTCTGATGTCCCGAAAACCATGGTCTATCGCCTGAGTAGATACGTGAATTCAAAGACGACCGTAATTCCGAAAGAGACGCTGGAGAAACCCCCCTCAGCCGAGTTGCGTCCGGACCAGAAGGACACCGACAGTCTTCCGGAATACGAAGTCCTGGATGTTATTCTCGAAGATTACATTGAGGATTCGCGCTCCCCCGAGCAGATTGCGTCGGATCGGGGATTCGACATGGCTTTGGTGAAGCGGGTTATACGGATGGTAGAGCGCAGCGAATACAAACGCCAGCAGGCCGCGCCCGGACTCAAGATTTCCACGAAAGCATTTGGCTATGGCCGGCGTTTTCCCATCGCCGCCAAGTCTGACATTTAAGAGAAGCAAGTTTTACATCGAAAGGAAATTAATGTTTCGCAATCTTAAGATCGTATTTATAGCTCTGCTCCTGATCACGATGGCGGGCGCTCAACAAAAGGCAAACTCACCACAACGTGCCAAGCCAGCGGCGACGGATGCAAAAGTGGCGGGACTTCCTTCGGAGGCCGCAGTTAATGGATTTTTGCAGCAGACTTTTGGATACAACCCGGCGTTGACCTGGAAGATTGAAGACATCAAGCCGTCCCCGGCGCAGGGAGTGGCCGAGGTTACGGTGATAATCACCAGCCCCGAAGGCCAGCAACCCAGCACCTTTTACGTCACAGCGGACGGAGAACACGCACTGCTGGGCGAGATCATTCCGTTTGGCGTGCGTCCATTCGACCATGCAAAACAGACATTGGAGAAGGGAATCAACGGTCCTTCTCGCGGGCCTGCGGACGCTCCTGTTACCGTTGTGGAATTCAGCGACCTACAGTGTCCGCATTGCAAAGAAGCGCAGCCCACGGTGGATAAACTTTTGTCGGAAGATAAAAATGCGCGTCTCGTCTTCCAGAATTTCCCACTGCCTTCGCACGATTGGGCCGCCAAAGCTGCTTATTATGCGGATTGCATTGGACGCGATTCCAACGATGCAGTCTGGAAATTTATTCAGAGTGTCTACGACGCGCAAAAAGAAATAAGCGCCGCCAACGCCGACGAGAAATTGAAAGGATTAGCCGACGCTGCTGGGGCCAAGGGAGCAGAGGTCGCGGTCTGCGCCGCCAAGGCGGATACGGCGGGAAGAGTTGAACATTCGGTGGCACTGGGAAAATCGGTTGATGTTGGCGGAACGCCTACACTATTTGTGAACGGACGCAAAATCGGAAACGTCAGTGGGATGCCGTACGAGGCGCTCAAGAGTCTGGTAGATTTTGCGGCGAAAGATGCCGGGGCTAAAAAATAAACATTTGGTCCCTTAGCGCGCTACTTTCCCATCCACACTTCGTAGTCGGAATTCTTGGCCTCGTTGCTGACCACGCGAGGCGTGATCACGACCAGCAGTTCGTCGTCCTCGAGTTGCTTGCTGTTTTTCGTGAAGGCTTTGTTGAGGATGGGAATAAAGCCCAGGCCGGGAAGTCCGCTCAGGCTGCGAATTTCACTCCGCGATACTGAACCTGCAACGACCGCCGGTTCGCTATTCATCAGCGTGATCCCGCCTTTAAACTCGCGATTAGAGATGACAGGAACGCCATTGATGGATTGTCCCGTGAGCGTGCGAAGCTGAACCTCCAATTGCAGGTTCACATCTGAATTTCCACTTACCATCGGCTTCGCTTTGATGTTTAACCCGATGTCTTCGTAGGTAAATGAGGGGAAAGCGGCCTGAAAGCTGTTGTCCTGCAATACACGGGAAATTGCCGCAGTGTTGAAGACTGGCGCATAGGTGGCATTCAGAACAGGGAATCGTGTTCCCAGACGAAAGCTGGCGTCGTTGCCTTGCGATACGCGCAGGGTGGCGTGTTCAAGCGAACGAACCGAACTCTCATTCAGGGCCGCTGTTGCACCGAGCGTGCCAAGGCTGAGTCCGGAGAGAGTTAACCCTCCACCAAAGGTTGCCAGGGGCTGACTGAAGATCGAATTCTGCTGCCCCTGAAGCTGCGCCAGAAGCGAAGAGATGGACTGAGAGTTCGCCTGATTGATGCCGCCATTTGAAATCAGTTGGTTGACCAGGCTTTGTATGCTTTGTCCGCCTAGCGCTGCCAGCGCTCCCGCTGGAATGTTGAAAAGGCTGAATTGAGTAGGAATTTGCAGTCCGAGATCCCGCGCGAAGGTATGACTCACCTGGTAGATGTGGACGTCGAGCATCAACTGGGGGCGTGAGTTTGGAAGATTTTCGACGAAACTCGTAGCGGCGTCCAGAATTGCGCGAGGCGCACGGATGGACAGAGTTCCGGCCTGCAACTGCGGATTGACAAGTCGGATATCGAACAAATTTCGCAGCAGATTGACTACGTCGGTAACGTCGGTGGGCGCAGTGACTCCCGGCAAATAGAATGTGCGAAGTCCCATACGATCGAACTGGCGGTGATTTTCCGCAGTGTCATTAGCGATGAGGACCTGTTTCTCACCTATGACAGTCCAAAAGGTGTGAGTGACTTCGCCGGCGATGCGCGTGGCAGTGAAAAAGTCCACCGCGTCAAGGTTGAAGCGGACAGGGCGTGAGACGACTGACTCATCGAGCGACGCCGCAACGCCGAACTTGCTCGCGACCTGGTCGAGCAATTGCCGGCTGTCGCCGCGAAAATGAAAGTCGACTTTCCCTTCCGCCGGAGCCAGATGAATTTCTTGCTCGTCTTCGACAACTTGGGCGTGCGCAGAGAGTTTAGGCGCCCATTCATCCAGGACTTCCTGCACTCTTTGCTGGGCGAATTTATTATTGGGATCAAGTTGCAGAGCGTTGCGAAAGGCCGATAACGCTTCTACCTGGTGGTCCTGCAGCAACGCTGCGTTTCCTTGCTCTATACGGCGGGAAACTAATTGTTGACGTGCCAGTTCTCGCGCAGTGACATATTCCACATTCTTCGGCGAGAATTGTGAGGCAATGCGAAATTCCTCGAAGGCCTCGTCGTTCAATTTGGCCTTCTGGAATTTGAGTCCCTTGGCGAAAGCTGCGCTCGCAACTTTCATATCCATTCGGGAAGGATTACAGCCGCCACCAGACCCATCGGAAGAGAGGCACGGTATCGCGGTAGACGCGGACTGCTGATTGTCAGCAGCCAAACTGAGAGCAGCGAAGGCCACCACTAAACAGAGGGAAATGGACCGCCCCCAGCGCATGCTGAGATTGTAGCCGCTAAGTGCGGTGTGCAAGCTGCTTTTGTAGGACCGTGTACTTTCGGGTGGGAAGGTCCTCACATGCTGTTTTATCAACTGAAATACACAGAGCGCGGGTCAGGGTTTGGCGGCAGGCAACTTCGCTGGCTTAGCTGTTGATGTGCTGCCGCCGGATAGTTCATCCGCCAACGCCGATGCTCCATAGATCTTGCGCAAAGCTTCCTGGATGCCCCGCGAGTCAACGCTCACGGCTCGTCCGACTTTATCCTCGTAAACAAAATTCCACGGCAGCGACTGAATATTGCCGTCGAAGATGATGCCGACTAGTTCTCCAGCTTTGTTAATAGTCGGGCTTCCGGAATTGCCGCCGATGATATCCGAGGTTGAAACAAAATCGAGGGGCGTGGAGAGGTTGAGTTTCGACTTCGCATTCATCCAGCTTTCCGGAAGCTGAAAAGGAGGCTTGTTGCCATGCTCAGAGGCATGCTCGTAGCCGCCGCCGAAATTGGTTGTGAAGGGGATGTGTTTTCCGTCCACGTCGTAGCCTTTAACCACTCCGTAACTGAGGCGTAAAGTGAAAGTCGCGTCGGGAGGCTGCGTGAATCCAGTGGCAGAAAAACGTGCTTTGGCAATCTTCGCGCCTTCGGTGCGCTCGACTGCGTCCACTTCGTCGTCGTATTGCTTGCGAATGGCGCGGGCATCGGGGTCGAGGATACGCATCAGAACAATTAGCGGGTCAGTGGATGCCTGAATTGCCGCCTGGCCGCCCTGGTAGAGTTCTTTGCGCACGGCAACGTCATCGAGTTTAGTGCCGTCAATCAAGGTTTTGGCAGTCTCCGCAGGAGTCTTTCCATTCAATGTCTTTTGCACGATGGGATTATCCGCACCCAGCGCGTCTTGCATTTGCGCCAGCGAATCGGTGAGCGTTACCGTTTCGAGTGATCTGTAAATCGGAGCAGTCGAAAACAGCTTCTGTTCAAGAGAAGGCAAGCCGGAGTCGGTGTACTCACGCAGACGCTCCCCGTTGGGCTTGGCTTTTTCGGCGGCGACGCGCACCAGATCACGTGCCAGTCCGGCAAGGTCAGAATTGAATCCGCGCCTGCGTTCCAGGTAGGTGAGCGGCACGTAAATCTTTTTGTCCACGGCCATGGCTTCTGCGATGGCAGACCAGGGATCGCCAATACCGGCCTTGTCACTCGACGAATTGCTGGGCGAACTGGCGGAGGAAATGCTGGTCCGCAACTTACTTTCGTCGGCTTTTTTCACGTCCATGACGTGAGGATCTTTCAAACCAGCTTCGAATCCGAGGATGGCTTTCTGGGAATTCTCATATCCGAAAATATCTTCCTGGGCAATGCGGGCATTCTCCGGGGACTCTGCGCTGAATTTCTTTAGCAGAGCGATGCGCCGCGCGTAAGTCTCGAGGCGGGACGGGTAGTCGAGATCGCGCAGGAATTCCAGCTGTGACACTGTTCGCAGCCGGCCGGTGTTGCCAGGGTGTCCTGAGACAAATGTCAGATCACCCTCTTTGACTCCGGTTTTGGACCAGCGCAAATAATTCTCGAGGTGAGCGGGCTGGTCGTTTTCATAGACGCGGAAGAAAGTGATGTCCAAATCGTAGCGGGGATACTCAAAATTGTCGGGATCGCCGCCAAAAAATGCGGCATCGAATTCCGGTGCAAATACCAGACGGACGTCAGTGTATTTCTTGTAAATATAGAGGTGATAGACCGCGCCCGAGTAAAAGGTCACGACGTCGCAGCGCAGGCCGCCTTTTGCGCAATCTTTTTCGATCTTCGACATCGCCGAGCGCAGCGCCCGCCCACTCACGGCGGCGGACATGCCCGGCTTTACCGATCCCTTCACGTTGGGAGAGACGTCGTCAATTTCAACCAACTGATTCAGTTCGAGGTTGGGGCACTTGGCTTCTTCCTGGCGGGTATGAGCATAGAAGCCAGACCTTATGAAATCCTTGCCGCCGGTGGAAAGTTGCTGGATACACTCTGCGCCGACGTGATGGTTCGTGAAGGTAAGGCCGTCGGCGGAGACGAACGAGCCTGATCCCCCATTGTTAAATCGCACCGACGACAGGCGCACGT
>JBEEGK010000338.1:0-16220 GCA_041166845.1 Acidobacteriaceae bacterium | reverse complement strand
GCCCAAGAAAAAGATTACACCATAAACGACGCCGATAGATTCACAGAAAAGATCCGGTGTGTACAACCTAAAGTAACTCACCGGACTTTTCGAAGTTCTACGGTGCAATGTGCGAGACAGTAAAACTGGGTGTTTTCTCAGCTAATCTTCGGCAGTCCCATCCTGTGGGACACTTCCGGGACACTAACCCTGATCGACAAAAGGTCGAATCTACGGACCAGCGACATCGTGTTAATCACCTAACTCCTTCAGCCACAAGAGTATTGGCGGAGAGGGGGGGATTCGAACCCCCGATACAGCTTTTGACCGTATAACGGTTTAGCAAACCGCCGCCTTCAGCCACTCGGCCACCTCTCCGTATTTGCTTCCAAGGCTGGAAGTGTCTTGCGCGGGCCTTTTCTGTACGAACAAAATTGTAGATGGAAAAGCTGAGCGTGTACAGCGACGCGCTGGAAGCGTACCCGGCTTGGCAACTAACCGTACAAATCGGATTCGGAGACGACCGGGTCTGCCGTCTGGTCCGTGTCTTTACCTGCCCGTTTTGCCGCGCCGAACATCGGGCCTCGTGCGGTAATTATCGGAGCAAATCGCATGAAGCCGAGGGGATGGGGAACGTCGTCATACACTGCTTCCATTCCGCCGCCCATCAAGTACGTTTCGTGCCAGAACCCAGTCCCGCCAGAGTCCTTCAAAAAGTTCTGCCACCATATTTTGTGGGGTTCCGACTTCGTCCAGCTCAGCAGCGACTCCAGGTCTCGCCAATATTGCCTCATGCCGATGTGAAGCGGAAACGATGAGTAGACCATATTGGTTCGTGCAGCAGCAGGCCGTCCGGTTGCGCCGTCGCAGAGGCGGCGATCTGCGGACATCCCAGAAGTGTTTTCAAGCCCGTGAGGCGATTGACCCTCATCCCTAGATAAATCACGACAAGGTTCGGATATTGCGACAAATCCACAGTCTGTCGGTTGACGTTGGTTTTCATACCGACAGAGATTCAGCAGACGCGCGAGATGACTCCTTTTAATGAAGTAACGGTGAGGGTGGCCAGATCAGAAGTTTTGATCTGCCGTTGTTCAAAACGCAGCTGACAACCAGAATGCCCCTGTCATCAGGACGTAAAGTTGTTGTCAAAGCTCGTGTGGTTGAGCGTGATCGGTTTTCGAGTTTAAATACCAGCCGGAAGGAGATATCTATTACGATGCGCGGGAGCGCGAACGGCTGGCAGTTTCTATCCGGTTGCGGCCGGATTGTTTCGCGCGGTAAAGAGCTTTATCCGCCTGTTGAATCACCCTCGCTACATCCTGTGTCGCAGAGCCTGACTGAGCCACGCCCAAACTCACGGTGACGTAAAGATTTCCATCGACAGTTTTGGACTGTGCTTTTCTGGCAGAAGAGCCCTTTCGCGGCGTGACTCGCCTGTCGGACCGCCGAGGCTCATTGCGCCTCCGCTCCTCGCCGCTGCGCAAACGAAAAGCTGAAGCTTCAATCGTGATTCTTAGCGCCTCCAGCGGATCAAGAACATCCTTGGCGGACTTGCCCGGAAATAGGATTGTGAACTCCTCGCCTCCGACACGGTAGGCCTGCCCTCCGCTCCCAACCTGAGATAGCCGTCCCGCCACCAGCCGCAGCACCTGGTCGCCAGTATCGTGGCCATAGGTATCGTTCACGCTTTTGAAGTGATCTATGTCAACCACGGCGATTGCATATGGCGACTGTAACCGCAGCAGGGCGTCATTGAACGCACGCCGGGAAGGTAACCCGGTCAATTCATCGTGATACGCCAGGACGTAAGAATTTTCGATAATGGAAGCGATCATCAGGAGTCCGGCGGTTGCGAAGTAAGCGCTGCCTATCTTGCCCGTGCCTTGCGCCTGCATGCCTAAAAAAGTTGCGGCCAGTGCCCATAGCAGCCCGCTCTCCAGTGGCTTGTGGTTGAACAGAAAGCGTACGAATAAGGCCGCGAAAGATAGGGCAAACGTTATCACTGCAAGCTGGGGGATTGTTGTCCAGTGAAATGGGCTGACGAACTCGGGATGCAGTAGCGAGGGTCCCGCCGTTTGGTCGGGACGGCAGAGGACGGCGACGAAGACAGATTGAAAAAAGAGTACGGCGATTCTCGGAGCGAGAGCAGGGAGCGTGAGTCCTCTCTCACGCGTGTACGAAATAAGCAGGAAGTTTAACGGCAACAAAAAGGCGATGGCTTCAAATGCCACTCTTCCCGGTCCACTGACTGCGTGCCCAGCGGAGAAGAACTCGAGGGCGCGGTGGGCCAGGAGCAGAGTTACCAGGATGGAGAGAATTCGGTTGGAGTGAAAGCGCCACGCCAGCAGACTTCCGCTGACAAAGACCGCGTAGTAATAAAAATCAAACGCAGCGGGGGAAAAAGTAATGAAGCCGCTCTGCAACAGGAACGCCGCGACCAGAAGCAGTATGCCTCCCGGAATGATGAGAGGCTGCAACACGGTTTTTCTCCAGAAGGTTAACTCCGGTAGCGTAAGGTTCGGTAACTCCAACCTATCTTGTCCTTTCCGGATGTAGTTCGAGTTGATGCATCCGCATTCGCCGCCCGCCCGGTTCCGTAATTCCCCATGCTCGATTATCCACGGCTGTATACGCCAGCGGCGAGTGGCGCGGCAGGTTCACTCAGAACTTCAACGAGATCACAAGCGAGAATTTCAAAAATTAAACGCATATCGGTGGCCCAGTCCCATATCGGTACCGGTTCTATTTCCGGAAGACTCACACTTTTGTTTGTCGTGAAGTGGCTTGTGCGTGCTAGGGCCCTGGCCAACAATGAGGCAGGAGTGAAATCCAATTATGCGTGTGCTGATAGCCGAAGATGATCCTGCGATTGCCAGTTTTGTAAAAAAAAGGATTGGCCGCCGAGCATTACTCTGTGGACGTTTCAATCGACGGCGAGCAGGCCAGAGCCATGGCGAGCGAATTCGATTACGATCTGTTGCTCTTGGATCTCACGCTGCCGCGGCTGGATGGAGTCATGATTCTCCGCCATTTGCGAGTTCGAAAACCCAGCATCCCAATCGTGGTGCTCACGGGACGAAACCAGGTGGAAGACCGTGTGCAATGCCTCGACATGGGGGCCGACGACTACATGAGCAAACCATTTTCTTTCTCGGAGCTTTCGGCGCGGATACGCGCGCTATTGCGGCGCAGCCATCTGCCTGCTGAATCCACACTGAGCGTCGAAAATCTAAAATTGGACCGGGTGGAACGCCGGGTCGAGCGTGCGGGAAAACGCATAGACCTTACCTCCAAGGAATTTGCCCTGTTGGAATACTTCATGCGCAATGCCGGACGGCGCGTGACTCGCGCCATGATCATCGAACATGTATGGAACCTGTCGTTCGACAGCTCCACAAATGTGGTGGACGTGTACGTGAATTACTTGCGTCGCAAAGTGGATGATGGCCATGGCAACCGATTGATTCACACGGTGCGCGGCGTTGGCTACGAATTGAGCGGCGCAAGCGCTCAATCCGCCGCAGCTGCGGTTGCGAACCCGAGCTAGACCTTTCCCGCGATGGCGACGCTTCCTGAATCGGGCGGCGACATCCGCGAAAAAGACGATTCTAATCCCGCTCTAATCGCACTCTAATCTTCCCGGCGTGGAATCTGAAGATGCACCCCGCCACGGCTCCCGAAGAACAGGTCCTAAACCTGCCTTTTGACAGGAACCGCGTCTTGCTGGAGCAGCTTCCGCAAGTGCGCTACATCGCATGGCGCATTCACGAGCGGCTACCGCGCCACGTCGCGCTTGAAGACCTGGTGCACGCGGGCGTCATTGGGCTCATCGATGCTCTGGGCAAATACGATAGCGGAAAGCATGTGCGCTTTGGTTCCTACGCAAAGTTCCGCATTCGGGGCGCTATTCTCGATAGCCTGCGCGAAATGGACTGGAGTCCTCGCGAGTTGCGCCGCAAGAGCCGAAGGCTGAATGACGCGCACAGCAAACTGCGTCTGGCCTGGGGGCGTGATCCTACCGAGCCCGAACTGGCCGCTCAGTTGCATATCAACCTTAGCGAACTACAGACTCTGGTGGCGGCGATCGACGGGCTTGAGGTCATCAGTCTGCAAGGGCAGTCGTGGCAGGATGGCGAGGACGAAGACCTTTCCGCGCACTTGACCAATACGTCTGACGAGGGTCCGCTGATCCTCTGTCTGCGCGCTGAGATGAAGCAGGTTCTGGGCCGCGCAATTGAAGACCGACCCGAGAAGGAGCGCCAGGTGATGACTCTTTACTACTATCGCGAACTTACGATGAAAGAGGTCGGAACTAAGCTTGGCATCGGCGAATCGCGAGTCTCGCAAATCCACTCGGTTGCCGTCGTCCGCCTACGAGCGCTAGTGATGGAACGGACGCGCAGCGATTCTTCATGTGCGCGCGGCGCTGTCGCCGGAGCACTGTGATTGAGGAACGCAAGCATTAAGTTGTGAATTTGTTCCATCGCTAATCAATTCTCCACCTAGGCAAGTTGTCATCCCGAGCGAAGTCGAGGGACCTGTTGTTTCTTTTATGTCTTGCCGAGCATCGAATTTAGCTGTTGCTGGCAGCGTGAGCTGCTTTACCACTACTATCCTCCCGCTTGCTAGCCAGCACTCCGCGAATCGTTTCCGTTAAGGCTTCCGCAGAATAGGGCTTAGGCAGATAAGAGACACCTCTGCGTGTGAGCCCGCTTCGCGTCACTATATTTTCAGGGTAGCCGGAAATGAAAACTATCTTCATTTTCGGACACAGAGAGATCAGATCCGTGGCCAGATCGAGTCCGTTTTGGTCGGGCAAAACAACGTCCGTGAGCAAGAGATGAATCTCCGTGTCATCGCGTCCCACCACGCGCTTGGCATCGGCAGCGCTAGGAAATGCCAGTACGCTATAGCCCGCAGCCTGCAAAATTTCACGTGTTACTTCGCGCACGAGATGCTCGTCTTCGACCAAGAGCACCGTCGCAGGTGCCGCACATTCAGCGCTCAAAGACTGCGCAGAATTACCGCTCAAACCTTGAGCCGATTTAATTCCTGTCGGTTCCACAACCACCTCTCAAACGAGAGGTATTGCATCTTCACCGCCAAACTAAATTTCACAGACCCATTAAATTTCCATTGATTCAGCACAGGTTAAGCGCAGACACCAGCAGCCCATCTCGGCTCAATCCGAAGGAATAACCGTTTCGGGATTCAGCAATGCTTTTCGGGAATTTAGTCCCGGGTCAACGAAGTGAGGTGGTGCGGCTCAGTGATTGCGTGACAAAACCACGTGGTAGGGGTCGAGCAGAATCTTGCGGGTACCCGCCGGAGCCGTGATGCGAAACTCTGTCTCTGGACCATCCGCAAATATCCGTCCCAGCAGAACGTTCCTGCCTGATCGAGATGCATAGACGGGGATAGACGTGATCAATTCCTTGGGGGCCTCCTTTTGCTCAATAGTGCCGCTAACAATAGTTGCCGCGCCTTTGTCCGTGTATTTCACGCCGTGCAACTCGAATTTCGGGACGGCGGTTCCATTGATCCATCCCTGATAGAACCAGTCGAGAGATTTTCGTCCCTCATGCCATAACGAGCGCGGAAGTTGTTCCTCAAACATCTTCAGCAGCTCTTCCGTGGTAATGGATTCACCCTGGTAGCGTTCGCGGATTTTTCGCAGTGTCCGGATAAAAGGTTCATCCGTCCCACCCGTCGTGCCGGACGCTTCCCCTCGCGCAGCATCCAGCATCATGTGCCGCAACATGTGAAAAAGCCAGGTACCGCGGCCATAACTGACCGCCGTATATCCATTTGGAAACTGAGAAGAAGATAGGCGCGCGCCAAGGGTTACGGGTCCGGCCTCGTCGAGGCGCTTGCCATTTTTGTGCGGTTGTAAAAGATCAGCGCGATAGCCGTCCATAACCGCGCTAAATTGCTTGGGATTTTCCGACTCCAGCAACATCAGCGCGCTGTAGTTGGCGAGAGCTTCCATGATCCATTGATTCCGATATCCGTTCCACAGCACCAGGTCGCCCCACCATTGATGCGCGGTTTCATGCGCGATCACGGAATCGCTCAGGGTTACATCCAGGGGACTCACGTGCAGCCGCGACTTCTCTTCTGAGGTAAGAAAAGAAAAACTCGAAAGGAACACTAAGCCCGGCCACCCTTGGCTCATTGCGCCGGGCATCTGGGTCAGGGTGAGGGCTTCGTACGGGAACGGGCCGAAGCGGCGCGCGAAGAACTCTATAGCATGCGCGGAGGTTTGTGCGACCGATTGAGCATTTCTAGCAGGGGAAGGCGCGGGAGGAGGAGCCGACGGGTTCTCCAATCGGATCGCCCCCGGACGGGTGGGAGGCTGAAGAGATGGTTCTTCAGCCTTCAGTTTTGGAAACTCGCGTTCCAGTCCGGGTGTGGCATAAGCTTCGACGTTAATCGCTCCGGCATGCGCCACCATCCTCGAATACTTACCGAGATTAAATCCGGCGAACGGAATGGCTCGCTCTGAGATCCAACGGCCCACCTGCTCGCCTGGGAGCGCAGCGGCTTCGCCGGAATCGTAACGCGAAGTGTCTGCCGATGCATCCGACCGCTTCCCCGTGGCCAAAAGCGTCCAAGTTGCAGGGTAATGAAATTCAAGATCGAAATTGGACATCGCAGGTCCGCGATTGGGATACCAGATTCCGCGCGCGCCAACATAGAGAAGGCCGTTTCCGGCTTCAGAAAGCACGTCGCCGCCGTAAACAAAATGAAGCTCGACGTGATCTCCAGTACGCAGCGGACGCGGGAAAATTATTGCTACAACATCATTGCCACGGCGTGCCAACTGGGTCCCTTCAAGCGACTGATTGTGTATGAACTCGATGGGATGCCCATCCGCTTCAACTTTCTTAACGGAAAGGAAGCGTGACAATTCGAAGACCACGGTTCGCTGCCCGCCCTGTCGCACTTGCATGGTCAAGGTTGCGTCGGCATTCAGAGTGGTTGGTGGTCTAACCTGCGACCGGATGCGGTAGCGAAATAAGTTGTAGATGTCGGCTTTGCTGCCTTCTTCGCCGATTCCGCTCTCAGAATCCGGATGCGCAACTCGAGGTTTTAGTGGCGGCCTGGGGGAAAACGACGTCCACAGATCATAGAAACTCTCGTCTTCGCTGGTCTTGCCTTGACCGGCCCATATCTGTTCTGCCGCGAGCGAATCGAAGCGGACATCAAACGCTCCCAGCTTGAGACCCTCGACGCGCGCGTGCAGTATGCGGTCAGAATGCGAAGCCTTGTCAGCATCCGCAGAACGTTCCAACGGCGCCGCGCTGGGAAGAAAATTGCTAAAGGTAATCAGCAAGCGCAGTGCGTCTTCCTGGGCGAGATTGCGAGCGGTCTGGTTCCAGCGAGTCATGAACTCGGTGGCATTTTCGTCAGGGCTGAGTGACGGCTGCAACTCGGCGTAAGTGTCATCGTTGAAACGGAAATACGCGGAGGCGATATGTTCTTCCAGTATGGCCGCCCCGGTGAAAAGCGACATGGAGGCGCGCTCAACCTGATTGGGCGGGGCTAGCAATACTTCGCCGTCTCCAGTGAAAAATGCGCCGGTGGTGCGTCCCATCACATCTGTCGTGAACCCCATGGTGCCGTCATTCAGCGTGAAGTGCAGGTCGGCGCGGTCCATGGAAGCTTCACGTACGTGATAAATGCGCGCCGCATCGAGGCCGACCGTGCGCAATTGATCGTAAAGAATGGCGGCCGGACCGTTGCCGGGGGCAGCAGAATCTGCGGAGGGATTCTGGGGTTTCGTTGCCGCATCTTGAGCCGGCGTTCCGATCTCGCATGCTGCGAGCGTGAATATCAGCCAGCAGATGGCGCGAACTTTTCTCATTACGTTGGTCACCTGCCGACCCTCGCCACGGTGTTCTAGAATGCGCCCAGTGCGCTCATTTGTCATCTTCTTCGTGAGGTTCCTTGCCGCCGTGGGCCTGGTGGCGTTGTTTGCCGCGATTGCTGCGGGCGACATCATCCATCTCAAGAACGGACGCACCATCTGGGCCGATCAGACTCACGAAACGGCCACTCAGGTTGAGTACAGCATCGGCGACGATACCTATGCCATCTCTAAAGCCTCGGTGGCCTATTGTGAAGCCGGGGGAATGATGCCGGAATCGGAATCTCATCGCAACAGCGCGCACGGCGACAAAGACAT
Organism: Acidobacteriaceae bacterium; assembly: GCA_041166845.1. Taxonomy (GTDB): domain Bacteria; phylum Acidobacteriota; class Terriglobia; order Terriglobales; family Acidobacteriaceae; genus JALYIM01. The sequence goes on along the minus strand of JBEEGK010000338.1, from coordinate 8,050 downwards.
TCCTGCCATGAACCCGACGGCTTCTCCGTCAGACGACTCAGCAATCGCAGGCAAGATTATCCGCGAAGGCATCGTGGACACCGACGCCTTGTCAGCTTTAGAACATGGCGGGGATAGCGCCTCGGCTGCCGCCGGATATTACATAGCAGGCAAGCACGAGTTTGAAAAAGGAAATTTCAACAGGGCAAAGAGCTATTTCGAGTCCGGCTTGCGCCTGCAGCCGGGTAATCCCGTAATTCTGAACTACTATTCCGCTCTGTTGGTGCGGACTGGTAATGCAACTGCTGCTCTGCCTTATGCGGAGCAGGGCGTCCGCATCGCGCCTGACTCGCCAGATGCGCTGAACATGCTGGGATACGTTCAATTTTCAACTGACAACGATCGCGAAGCCATCCGCACCTGGAAACGTTCGCTGGCAATTCGTCCGGACGCGATGATTCAGAGGATTCTTGCGAAGGCTGAGCGGGAATCGAGTGCGGAAGCCGACTTCGTGCAGCATGAGAGCAGCCATTTTACCTTTCGCTACGAAGGGAAACAGACTTCGGAATCTCTGCGTAATCAGTTGATGAGTACCCTCGATGCGGAGTATGACGACCTGGTGCGAACACTGGGAGTGGCTCCCCGCAACAGCATTCCGGTTGTGCTTTACACTTCGCAGGAGTTCTTCGACGTCACCCAGGCGCCATCGTGGAGCGGCGCGGTGAACGATGGCAAGTTGAGAATCCCGGTTGAAGGTGTCAGTTCCATGACGCCGCAGTTGGCGCGCGTGTTGAAGCACGAACTGGCACACTCGTTCATCGCTCAGCTTTCCGGTGGACGATGTCCACAATGGCTGAATGAAGGTATTGCTCAGGCGGTCGAGCCGAAATCGCTCTCTTCCCATGGACGCCGCCTTGCGGTTCTCTTTCAGGAGCAGCACGAGATTCCGTTCAATACGCTCGAAGGGAGCTTCATGCGTTTTTCACCAATTGAAGCGATTCTTGCCTACGATGAGTCCCTCGCCGCTGTCCAGTACATCAGCGACACTTATGGCATAAGCGACTTGCAACGTCTGCTTGACCGGCTCGGCGAGGGGAGCTCTCCTGAGGCGGCGCTTCGTTCTACCATCCACTCGGATTATGGGCAACTGCAAAGTGAAGTCGGGAAGTATCTCGCCGGCAAGTATTCCCAGTAAGTCTTTCAAATCACCTTCGAATTACTACCTGCGGCATCTGTGTACGGAGTGCCTCTTCGAGAGGTACAATTTAACAACGTTCGAATTCTGGTCTCCGCAATTTTCCAGCAGGCTTTGGATAAATTCCTATGCGAAGAAACATACTCTTAGCTTTATGCATTTCGGCTCTTTCCGCTGGACTCAGCGCCGACACGGTGGTCGAAGAAATCATCGCGCGGATCAATAACCAGGTCATTACGCGCACCGAATACCAGCGCAGCAAGGACGAACTCAAGATGGAGGCGCATCAACAAGACCCCGCCAATGCCGACAAGATAGTCGCCGAGCGCGACAAGGATGTTTTGCGCGACTTGATTGACCAGCAACTGTTGCTGGAAAAAGGAAAAGACCTGGGTATTACCGCAGACACGGAATTGATCAAGAAGCTCGACGAAATGCGCAAGGAAATGAAACTGGAGAACATGGACGACCTGGAAAAGGCCGCGCAGGCGCAGGGCGTTTCATTTGAAGACTTCAAGCAGAATATCCGCACGCAGATCATTACCCAGCAAGTTATCGGCAAAGAAGTCGGCTCCCGCCTGAACATCACCAAAGAAGAAGAAAAGAAATTTTATGACGAGCATAAGGGAGAGCTGGAGCGTCCCGAACAGATCAAGTTGAGCGAAATCCTGGTTTCGACAGATAAAGGCAAGAAGCCCGAAGACGCTGCTGCCGCCGATCCGCAGCAGCTTGAGGCCGCCAAGGCTAAAACCGAAGACCTGCTCGCTCAAATTAAGAAAGGCGCAAGCTTCGAGGACGTGGCGAAGAAGAGCTCTGACGGGCCCTCCGCCGGGCAAGGTGGCGATCTCGGATTGTTCAAGCGCGGCATGCTAGCAAAGGAGCTTGAAGATAAAACCTTCGCGATGAAGTCAGGCGATGTCACGGACGTTATTCGCACGCGGCAAGGATATGTAATCCTCAAGGTGGTCGAGCATCAGGAGGCGGGCATTCCTCCCGTAAATGAAGTCGAGCCGCGCCTGCAGGATGCGGTTTACATGAAGAAGCTGCAGCCCGCGCTGCGCGAATACCTGAAGAAGTTGCGCGAGGAAGCGTTCATTGATATCAAGCCGGGTTACGTGGATACGGGCGCCAGTCCGAATCAGACCAAGCCGGTGGAAACCACCACGAAAGATGTCACCGCAAAACAATTGAAGAAGAAGAAAAAGTTTGGCGTATTTTAATCGTTCGAGAGATGCCAGGATTCTTGGAAGACTTGTTGGACCACACGTAAATCTGTGGAAAGCTAAATCGGCCTATGAAGGATTTCTTCTTACGCGACTGTCCTCAGAACGAAAATAAAGTCATTACCTCCACTTTTGTCTGCATCTCCAAACAGGTCAAGCCAAAGAAAACTGGTGAGCCTTATCTGGCCCTGACACTGGGCGACCGTTGCGGCCAGGTTGAGGCAAAAATGTGGGACAACGTCGAGGACGCCCTCAATACCTTCGAACAGGATGATTTCCTTAAAGTTAAAGGCCTGCTGAATAAGTACAAGAACCGCTTTCAAATCACGATTCACAAGTTGCGGCGCCTGGGCGACTCCGAGGTGGATTACTCCGATTACCTTCCCAAGACTACGAAAGACATTGGTGAACTCTGGCAGAATCTGACGGATTTTGTAGCGACCTTTCAGAATGTCCACTTGAAGGCTCTGGTAAAAGGCTTCATGGATGACCCCGAAATTGCAGACGCCTACCGTAATGCTCCGGCTGCCAAAACGTTGCATCATGCTTTTATCGGCGGCCTGCTGGACCACGTGGTTTCGCTCTTTCGATCTTGTGATCTGCTCTGCCGCAATTATCCGCAAGTGGACCGTGACCTCCTGCTCACAGGCGCGTTCTTGCACGACATTGGCAAAATTCATGAGCTGAGTTATAACCGTTCTTTCGCCTACACCACTCGCGGACAGCTGCTCGGGCACATGATCATTGAACTCGAAATGCTGCAAGCGAAACTAGCCAAGTTGCCGGACTTTCCTCCGGAGCTGAAAACCCTGATCGAACATCTCATCATCAGCCATCACGGCCAGTACGATTTCGGATCGCCCAAGTTGCCGATGTTTCCTGAAGCGCTTATGCTGCACTATCTCGACGACCTCGATTCAAAAATGGAAAGCATGCGCGCGCATTTCGAGCGCGAAGCAGGATCTGAAAGTGCATGGACTGGATACAATCCGTCGCTCAACCGCTCGCTGCTGAATACGGCGAAGTTCCTCGCTCCTGAAAAAGAAAAGAAGGAAGAGCGGACGGACGACGAGGGAGCAGACGACAAGCAGCCGCCTGAAGGGGCCCCACTCGCTGACGAGGGAGAATTTGTGTTGAAGCAAGAATCCGTCATCACCAACGGAGAGTTGTTCGAGGAGCCCGTACCTCCTGTGGTGGTCGTCGCGGTTGTATCTGAAAACAAAAACTAGACGCGGTTCGAGAACAGAAGTCGCCTCCCGCAAAAGCGTAATCACTCCCTGCTAAACTCACATCATGCTCGCCGATCACGCTGTGCGCGTGGAAGACTCCCGCGGACGCCACTATCCCGAGCCGCAGCATCCCTATCGCAACGACTTCCAGCGCGACCGCGATCGGGTAATCCACTCGCGCGCATTCCGCAGGCTGGAAGCGAAGACGCAGGTCTTTACCCGCCGCTACTCCGATCATTTCCGTAACCGGCTGACGCACACCATAGAAGTCGCCCAGATCGCGCGCACGATCGCCGAGCAACTCCGTCTCAATGTGGACCTCGTCGAAGCGCTGGCCCTGGTACACGATGTTGGGCATCCCCCCTTCGGACACGCGGGAGAAAAGGCGCTCGATGCCGCCATGCGCGAGCACGGATTATTCTTCGACCACAATCTCCACGCCCTACGCATCGTCGAAGATTTCGAAATGCGGTACGCGGCCTTCCGTGGGCTGAATCTTACTTTCGAAGTTCGTGAAGGCATCATCAAGCACTCTCGCGATTACAGCGCCGATGATTTCCCAGAGCTTTCTCATTATTTACTAGACCAGTCGCCTCCGCTCGAGGCCCAATTAATTGATATTGCCGACGAAATTGCCTACAACACTGCGGACTTGGATGACGGCTATGAATCTCATCTGCTGAACTTGAAGGGTATCCGCGAAAATGTTTCGATCTTTGAACGCTGCTACTTGGAGGCCGAGCGTGAATATCCGAATGCAATCGAGAAATTGAAATTCAACGAAGCTCTCAAGGGGATGTTGGATACGCTGGTCACTTATCTGATCGAAAACACGACGCGTCAAATCAAGTCGGCAGGAATCCGCAATCTCGAGGATGTGCGTCGTTCGACAGAGAGGCTGGTGACACTAAGCCCGTCCGCCGAACGGGAGAGACGTGAAGCAAAAGAATTTCTCTACAGCAATCTTTACTTTTCGAAAACGTTAGACCCGGAGAAAGATGACGCAGAGAAGGTCATCCGAGAGCTTTTCGCATTCTGGATGGCAAAGCCGGAAAATCTACCCTCCGCCTACCAGACGAAGGCAAAGCGGGAGCCTCTGGCAAGAGTCGTCTGTGACTACATCGCAGGCATGACTGATAACTACATTTACGAGCAGCACGAAAAATATCGTAGATGAGTTAACTCACGAGTACCTGTCAGTTCAGAATTCGTCTCGGTTATTTCTTTTTCAATTCCTCAGCCCAATTGAGAACCACCATCATGGGCTGCATCTCGGCTCTTTCCATTTGGGTGTTGATGAGAAATCGCTGTCCGTCCTTTGTCACATCGTAAGAGACGAGTTCGGAGGTCGCTACTAGTTCGCGTGCATTTGACTCAAACAATGCCACAGGTGTCCCAGCATTAAAATTCGATCCAGCCATGAGCGGGGTGGCCATAATTTTGCCATCCGCCGCCAAATAAAAGAGCTCTTTGCCGTCTCCCCGCCAGCGCGGTTGCGTCCCTCCAGCCGTCGAGACTTGCCACTTCCCGCTTGCCTCAGGAAACGACGTCACATAAATTTCCCACTTGCCGCTCTCGTTAGAGGTGTAAGCGACCCACTTGCCGTCTGGTGAAAACTGTCCGTTCTTAGAAGTAAACGCGCCCTTTACCAGTGGACGAGTCTTCAGTCCCGGCATTTCCACGACCCAGAGTTCCGTGCCGCGCTGGTACAAAATGTGCTTTCCATCGCGCGACCAATCGGTGGGATACGCGTCGGCCTTGTCTGCGGCCTCGAGATTTAACAACTTCTCTTCTCCCGTGCCGTCTGCGTTCTTGAGACAAAGCTGGAAGGTTCCACCACGGGCGGAAGCAAATAGCAGCTGATTTCCGTGTGGACTCCAGATCGGCGCAGAATCAATCGCGGGATTGAACGTCAAGCGCTTAATGCTGCTTGGTTGCAAATCGTATGTCCATACGTCCGCGTTCTGATTGTCCTCGTCCGTCTTATCCAACGCCACGGACTTACCGTTGGGGGCAATAGTCAAGTTGGCATAAACGTCCGGCTTGCTTAACTCCCCGATCTCGGCCCCCTTCCGATCTCGCCACAAAAGGCGCGACAGTGAAACGCCACTACCGCCTTGTGCCAGAAGAGCTCCCTCGTCGGACGCAGAAAAGACGGCATGAAGAATTCTCGGCAGGTAAGCTAAATCCCTGCGTAGCGGCACCGCTTCACCTGACAGTTCCAGCTTGCCTGCATCGAACCTTTGCGCGTAGAGCGTTTTATCACGGCAGAAAAGCAGGAATCCGGGCATTGCATACTCGGCGTTTCCGGTCGCTTTCGTGACAAACTTCTTCTCCTTCGAGTCGAGCGCCCCTACGTAAATCGCATCAGGATCAACCAGCCCTGACACGTTAGCCGCGAGATATAGAAAGTGTTTGCCATCGGGCAAAAACACCGGCCAGCGATGGCTGTTCTCCCCGCGACTAGCTTCCGGCAGCGAGATGCGCGTGGGTGTTCCTCCGGTGGCAGAGACGCGGTAAAGTCCATCCATTAATTGTCCGCTGGGCGTGAATACAATCACACCGTCTTTGTTCCAGGTCCCTCCCCGGCCCGAGGGAGCATCGCAAATCACCTGCACCGGGCCTCCTCTGATTTCCAACTTCTTCAGTTTGCCAAACGCAAAGAATCCCAAGGAATTGCCATCTGGCGACCAGAAGGGGAAACTTGCCCCTTCGGTGTCTGGCAAGCTCCTCTGCTCGCGTCCCCCCACATCGTAGAGCCACAAGGCGTTGGTCTTTTTCGCTTCGGAAAACCCGACGATAGCGACGGTCCGGCCGTTCGGAGAAATCGCCATGTCATGGACTGGAAACGGCAGCACCGCTAAAAAATAACTGGCCTGGTGGATATCGTCCGCGCTGCGATGAATCATCATCGCGGCAACAAGAGCCGCTACCAGTAGTCCGCAAAGTAGCCAGGGCAAAAGTGTTTGAAAGGTTCCCGTCCTCTTCCTGCTGGTTTGTATTGCAAGAGGGGCGTCTGGAGTGCCGGTCTGAGAGGTCCAATTAAGTTCGCTCGCGAGGTCTCTAGCGGTCTGCCACCGTTCATCGGGGTCCTTCGCCAGACATCGCTTGATCACGTGGTTGAGATTCGCGGGAGTAGAGCGGGCATGAGAAGTCAGGGGAGCGGGTTCTCGCTCCATGATTGCTGAGGCCACGCTCAAATGTGTCTTTCCTTCGAATGCCCGCGTTCCGGTCCACATTTCGTAGAGCACTGCTCCAAAGGAAAAAATGTCACTACGCCCGTCAAGTTCCTTCCCTTCCAACTGTTCGGGTGACATGTACTGAACGGTTCCCACCAGTATGCCTTTTTCGGTCAGTGGGTCGCTTCTAGTAGCAGTCAGCTCGGATGGAGGAGTGATCGTGGATAACGGCTTAGCCAGGCCGAAATCCATCAACTTGGCTCCACTCTTAGTGAGCATGATGTTGCCGGGCTTCACATCGCGATGAATGACTCCACTGCGGTGCGCCTTTTCCAGGCCCTCGCAAATTTCGTTTGCGATCTTAAAGAATTTGTCGGATGGCAGCGCGCCCTTGCGCAACCGTTCCGCCAAAGTTTCGCCCTCGAGGTATTCCATCACCAGATAGCTGGTCCCATCTTGCGCGCCCACGTCATAGAGGTGACAAATGTGAGGATGGCTTAAAGAGGAAATTGAGCGGGCTTCGCGGTCGAAACGCTCCTTGGCGTCCGTTCTCTCCGCGAGGTGCCTGGGGAGAATTTTTATGGCGACAGTACGATCGAGGCGCGTGTCGCGTGCACGATAGACTTCGCCCATTCCCCCGGCGCCGATGGCAGAAACGATTTCATACGGACCGAGTCGTGTGCCGGTGGCGAGGGCCATATGGCGGGCAATTATAGCTGAGGGGTCCTTGGGAAGATGCACGTGATCGTGGCGATGACCTTCGTTACTTGATGTTCATCCGAAGGTACCGGAATATGTCAGCAGAAGTCTCAGGCTGCAGTTGCAGGAAGGATTAACCGCATGAAACGCTGCCATCTTCTCTATAGTTTCACATTTGCGATTCTCTTAAGCGCACCTTGCTTCGCTCATCACATGGCGGTCGTGGTGGCCAACGCTAATCCGAACGCTGACATCACGTCGAAGCATCTTGCCAGAATTTTCAAGTTGGAGCTTCGCAAGTGGCCAGACGGTAAAGATGTAATCGTCGTGCTGCACAAGAACTCAAATGGTGAACTGATTACGCTCGAGAGGCTAGGCAAGATGTCTTTAGGCGAAATGAATTCAGTGATCGCTGCTCACAAAGACGCAATCAGATTCGTGACCTCAGATGCCGAGATGCTTAGTGAAGTGGAGTCCACGCCTGGGGCGGTAGGGTTAGTAGATTTCCGGTCTGTGGATGGCCATGTGAAGGTTGTAAAAGTGGAC
>JBEEGK010000337.1:0-6717 GCA_041166845.1 Acidobacteriaceae bacterium | reverse complement strand
GCCAGGGCGGCCGGAATTCCAAGAGCTAAGGAGATCGCAATCGCCGCGAATGCCACGATCAGACTGTTTACGACTGAAGTCCAGATCGCGCCATCTGCAAACAGCATGCGATACCAATCGAGTGTCAGATTGCGAGGAGGAAATCCACCCACACCGGCGCCGTTGAATGAATAGACGACTAACGTGACGATGGGCAAATAAAGAAAACAAAAAACCGCGAATGTGTAGGACTGCAGGATACGTGGGGCATGCGATTCGTAGTCGTTCGGTGTTTTATGTCGCCACTCGCTCATCGGAAGGCCCACTTTTTCTCAAGGCTTTCTGAAAGGAAGAGAAGTCCCAGAATTAGCACCAGCATGCACAGCGAAATTGCCGCACCCAACGGCCAGTTGTAAGCGGCGCCGAACAGGCTGACGACGATGTTCGAGATCATGATGCCGCTTGGTCCGCCGAGTAGAAGTGGCGCGAGAAAATCTCCCAGGCTCAGAACGAATGCGAAAGTAGCTCCCGCGAGAACTCCGGGAAGCGAGAGCGGCAGAACTACTCTCAGAAAAGTTTGCCACGACGAAGCGCCAAGATCGTGAGACGCTTCGATCAGGTTGCGGGGTATGTGCTCGAGCGAAGCGAAAATCGGTAGGATCGCGAATGGCGTGTAAATGTGCGTAAGCGTGAGCACCACCGCAAATGGACTGTAAAGCAAAAACTCAGCCGGATGCCTGGTGAGATGGACATATTGCAGCAGTGTATTAAGGACGCCATCACTGCCTAGAATCGTTTTCCACGCATAGGCGCGAACCAGGTAGCTAACCCACAGCGGAATGATGACCAACTGGTAGAGGAAGTCTTTTCGGCGTCCGGCATGAAAGGAAAGAAAGTAGGCCAACGGGTAACCCAGCAGAAGAGAAAAAATCATGACCCGGGCGGCGATCCACATGGAGCGAAACAGCGTTTGTAAATAAACATGCACGCGAAATAACTGGCGGTAGTTGTCGAGATTCCAAGCGTGAATGATTTCTTGTTGCGCGGATACTGACCAGAAGCTGTAGCACAAGAGCAATGCGTAGGGAAGCAGCAGCAACGCAATCACCCACAGCAGAGGTGGGACCGTGATCGCAACTTTATATGCACGGGAAAACATCAACCCTCTCGCTCGACGTTGGGTTGGGCGGAATCTCGAACGGCCACCGCGTCGCTGGCCGAGAACACGAATTCGCTTTCGGACGATAGTCCCTTGCCACTGGCGAGCCTTATAACAAAGATAAGACCGTCATTCGCTTGTACGCGGAGTAGATCGGTGGCTCCGTGAAATGCCTGGTTGAGAACTTTGCCGCGAAAAGAAATGGCGTCGGAGCGCGCATCGGTCACGTCGCGAATATTCTCGGGACGCACGGAAAATACGGCGGGACCATCTGCCAAGTTGACCGGCCACGACAATAAGCCGCAGCGGGCGATCCCATCCTTTACATCAGCGCGCAGCAGGTTCGTATGCCCGATGAACTGCGCGGTGTACGAAGTTGCGGGATGGTTATAAATGTCCCTCGGCGAAGCAACTTGCTCTAGTTCGCCCTGTCGCAACAAGGCAATGCGATCAGACATCACCATCGCTTCTTCCTGGTCATGAGTAACGAACACAAAAGATATACCAATCTCACGTTGTAACGATTTCAGCTCTTGCTGCATGTCGCGGCGCAAGCTCGCGTCCAATGCAGAGAGTGGTTCATCCAGCAGCAGCAGTCGCGGGCGATTCACCAGCGCTCTGGCGAGTGCGACGCGCTGTTGTTGGCCGCCACTGATTTTCGACGGCTTCGAGTTCGCATATGCACCCATCTTCACCATCGCCAACGCTTCGTCCACTCGGGTGCGAATCTCGGCTTTGGATAGGTTTGCAACGCGCAATCCGTATCCAACGTTTTCGGAAACGGACAGGTGAGGGAAGAGGGCATACTGCTGAAAAACGGTATTGACGCGGCGTTTGCAGGGAGGAAGGCGAATGAGATTTTCACCCGCCATCAAAATCTCGCCCGCATCCGCGTTCTCGAAACCAGCGATGATGCGGAGCAGGGTCGTCTTGCCCGATCCGCTTTCACCGAGAATGGTGAGAAATTCGCCTTCCGCTACAGACAACGAGATATCGCGAAGCACCGGTTTCTTGCCAAACGACTTCGCAATTTTACTGATAATCAGCAAAGACGCGTCGGGAGGATTAGTCGGTGGAGCAGTCATTGCGAGTTGCGTTTCAGGGTTAGTGCCTTTGGCAACATTCATGGTCCGGGACGAGAACTTCTTAACTTGCGGGCAACTTACTGAGACGCTTTCACTTCATTCCAAATTTCATTGTACTTAGCTCGTCGGGGAACGTTCCGCCAGAAGTAAATGCGCTTCTGATAAGCATCAACATTATGGAGATGCAGGTTTTGGACCTCGCCGGGGCTCATAAATTGCGCGGCTTTAGGGTTTGCCGGTGTGTATCCCGTGACGTCGGTGACTTTTTTCTGCGTTTGCGCTTCGACCATATATTCCAGGAATTTATATGCGAGGTCTTTGTTCTCGCTGCCGGATGTGATCATGAGGTGATCAATCCAACCAGTGGTGTTTTCCTTGGGAATCGTTTCTCCCACTGGGAAATTGATTTTCCGCAATTGGTTGGTCATCAGCGGCCAGCCCATGGCTGCCACGATCTCGTGGTTCTGGAAAAGGTTGGTAAGTTCTCCGCCCGTAGACCACATTTTGCGAATATTTGGTTTCAACTCCAGCAGCTTTTTCTTTACTGCCTGCAACTGCTCATCACTCAAATCATAAAGTTTGCCTGGATCAGGGTTGTCGTATCCGAGCACTTGCGCGGCCATGTAGACGGTAGAGAGGTCATCCCAGACCGAGATTTTGCCGCGATACTTTGGGTCCCAGAGCACGCTCCAACTTTGCGGAGGCGTGGAAAATACCGACGTGTCATAGATGAGAGGATCCGGTCCCCACATGAAGGGTATGCCGTAAGTCTGTCCATTTACTTTGGCCAGCGGCAGGGAAGTGAGCAGGGAGGAAAGTTGCGAGTAGCTAGGGATTTTTGATAGATCGAGGGATGATGCCAGCCCCGCCGAGGCAATCATGGTGGCAACGTCGCTCGAGGGAGAGATCACGTCGTAATTCCCCGCGCTTCCGCCGCGAAGTTTTGCCACCAGTTCGTCGCTCGATCCCATATACGATGCGGAGACTCTGCAGTGACACTGCTCTTCGAAGCTGTGTACGAAAGAAGGGTCGGCATAGCCTTCCCAAACGAGCAAGTTCAGCGTTGGAGTCTTCTGGCCGCACGAGGCGAAGAGAATTAGCGCAACGCCGATCAGCGACAGACGCAGAGTTTGCGGAAAAGAAAGTCGTCGGGACATTAATGTTTTCCCGTTGCCGATTTTTGATTTGCGTCCCACGCGGGGGATTGATAGACCACTTTCCCTCCGACCATCGTCAGCGATACCTCCGTCTGCGCAATCTGCTCCGGCTTAATTTTGAATAGGTCTTGAGAGACAATAATAATGTCGGCCAGCTTGCCCGGCTCGATTGAGCCTTCGGTTTTTTCACGATGGCCGGCAAACGCTGCCCCCAGTGTGTAGGCCTTGATCGCGTCTTCGAGGCTAACGCGCTCTTGCGGCACAAATCCTTCTTCAGGCTTGCCCTCGCGTGTTTTTCGCGTTACGGCGTTCTGCAATCCGTACCACGGATTCAGCGTGACCACGGGCCAGTCGCTTCCGAAGGCAAGAACTCCTCCGGTGCTCTCAATGCTATGCCAGATCCACGCGCGCTGCGCCCGCTCCTTGCCGACATTTCGCGCCCAGATTCCCAATGTGTCTTCATCCGGATAAGCATGCAATGGTTGAAAACTGGCGATCACTCCTTGCTTCCCGAATCGCGGGATGTCCTGCGCGCTGATGGTTTCGATGTGTTCGATTCGCGGACGCAAGTCTCGCGTGTGGTTGGTTTCCTGCGCCTGCTGGTAAGCGTCGAGCGCCAGGCGCACCGCTTTGTCGCCGATGGCATGCGTGAAAATCTGGAGCTCTCGGCGGTCGAGCTCTGCGATGGCTTGTTTGTATTTTGTTGGATCCCAGAATAGTTTCCCAGTTTGCGTTGGATCGTCGCTGTAAGGTTCAAGCATGGCGGCGGTGTGAGCTTCGACGACGCCATCAAGCATGGTTTTTACCACGCCGCCGGAAATCCAGTCATCATGGTAAGTGCGCCGTGCTTGTTCAATCTTCTCGACGGCGTCCGGAGTAAGCTCGGGCGGATCAAGAAAGTATGCGATGTAGAAGCGAAGCGAGAGCTCTTGTTGCTGGCGCAATTCGTTATACAGATCGAGCCATTCGAAATCTTGTCGGGCACTATGTACCCGTACCAATCCGGCTTTATTAGCCTCATGTATGCCGAGCCGTAAAGCCGCCAATCGCTCCTCGCGGGTAGGCTTAGGGGCAAATTTCGCTACCAGATCTCCTGCAACCTCTTTCAGAGCGCCGGTGGCTTCGCCGTTTTGATCGCGGACAATCTTTCCGTTGAGAGGGTCGGGAGTTTCCCTGGTGATTCCCGCCAGTTCAAGCGCCTTGCTGTTCGCCCACGAACTGTGTCCATCGAATGCCTGTAGAAATACCGGGCGGTCAGGAACAACTTCGTCGAGGAACTTTTTGTCGGGTAAGGCCGAGGGACCGAATGTTGGATACGTCCAGCCCATCCCCAGTATCCATTTCTTGTCGGGATTCGCGACCGCATAGTCCTTCACGCGCTTTTGGATCTCTGCCACGGATTTTGTTTCGTTAAGATCCACCTGGGTGAGGCCGAGCGACCCGTCCATAAAGTGGATGTGACAATCGGTGAAGCCGGGCAAAACAAGTTGTCCTTTGGCGTCAATTACTTTCGTGGAAGGTCCGCGATAGGCAGCGATTTCTTTTGCGTTGCCCACCGCCAGAATTTTGTCGTCGGCTATCGCAAGCGCTTCGGCCCAGAGATGGGAAACATTCACCGTATAGATTCGCGCATTCACGATCACGGTGTCGGCTGAAGGCTGAGCCTTCGCCGAAACAATCGTTGCGAGCAAAATTAGACCGATTAACAGACGGGATAGCTCGCTGAAACCGTGACGTGCAGCCTGGAAGAAGATCAGCATAGTTAATTCACACTGAATCGAATTTAGAAAGTCGGCGGAGTATTCACCCAGAGCACTAATGTTTCTGAACGTCCGGGATTTCTCCAACTGTGCGGCGTGCCACTTTCAAAGTAGAAACTATCGCCCCGTTTGAGAAGGTATTCTTCTTCCCGCAAAGATATCTGGAACTCGCCCCGCAAAATATAAAGAAATTCCTCGCCATCGTGGGTGTAAGATTCGCCGCTGCCTGCCCCCGCGGCGATACAGAATAAATGAGGCTCCATCACGGCGTTGCCCCACGCCAGGAGTTCCATGCGAACACCAGGACCAGCCTCAAGGATTTTTCTGGCTCTGGGCCGGACCAGATGGTTCGATTCCGTCGAGTCATAAAAATCCAGGATGTTGGTTTTGTAGAACCGCGCGAGCTTGCGAAGTGTACTGACGGAGGCGCTCATGTTCGAGCGCTCAAGCGCGCTCAAAAAACCCAGCGATATGTTGACGGCTTCGGCTACTTGCGCGAGTGAAAGCTTTCGCCGCATTCGTAATTGGCGCAGTCGAGTTCCGATAACAGTGTTCGATCCATTGGCAGACGTTCGTATCTTTCCTTCTCGCTTCAGCAATTCGACAATCGCAGGAGCATTGAGCCCGCGAACCTTGCGCAGGAAGCGCGCGCGCTTAAGGATCTTTATGTCTTCTGCGTCGTACAGCCGGTACTTGCTCTCAGTTCTTTGGGGACGAGCAAGTCCCAGGCTCTCCCATGACCGAATCACAGAGGGAGACACACCGACCATGCGGGCAACATCTCCGATTTTCAAGTAAGGTCTGGACGCTGATTTTTTCATGCTACTGATCGAAATGTTTTATAACGTTTTGCTTGTCGGTAGCAAAACTATTTTTTACTTGACAGTACGAGTGAAAGGCTACTAACCTTGCGCGATTATAGCAAGGTTTGTTTCGTGGGCGATGTCTCGTTTCACGCGTGGTAGGCTGAACAAATTCCCCCTGAGTGCTGGAGGCAAGATGAAAGTTCTAGCGTCACGTTTTCAGCTTCGATTGTCGGCCTTCCTTGTTGCCGTCTTAGTCAGTTCTGCTCTCTTGTTTGCCCAGAGCACTGGCGGGCGAATAGTTGGCCGGGTATCCGATCCTACAGGCGCGGTATTGTCGGGAGTGAAAGTCACTCTGACCAACTCCGCTACCGATGTTGCGCAAGACACGACGACCAACAGCAGCGGCGATTATAGTTTTCTTGAAGTAGCCCCCGGCGACTACCAGGTCGAGTTCGCGCAATCTGGGTTCAAGAAGAATTTGCAGAAATCGGTGACTCTGGAACTTAACGCCGTGGTCACGCTGAATTCCACACTACAGGTTGGAGGCACGCAGGACACCATTGAGGTTACGTCCGAAGCTCCGCTGGTAGACACGACGAGCACTCAACTGGGTGCGGTCATGGATGACCGCCAGGTTTCCACTCTGCCGCTAAACTCCCGTGACACCTACCAACTATTGCAGCTCCAGCCCGGCGTGCAAGGCGTGGGCGGGTCTGATCTTTTCTACGGCAGCAATCAGGCGGGCGCCGTTTCGGTCAACGGAGGACGAGG
>JBEEGK010000336.1:0-4571 GCA_041166845.1 Acidobacteriaceae bacterium | reverse complement strand
GTGTCGTCCGGTGTGCGGCGCATCGAGGCGGTCACGGGAGAAGGGTCGCTACGTCACTTCCAGAAAGATCATCAGCTTGAAAACGTGGTGGCTGCCTTCACCACCCGCGAGGCCGAATCTACACCGGCGCAGTCACTGAAATTTGAACTCGATAAAAGAGACGCTGAAATAAAGCGGCTCTCACGCGAACTCGATCAGGCGCGGATGAAGTCGGCGTCTTCGACTGTCGCGTCCGCGGGCGAAAATATTAAAGAAGTCAGCGGGATTAAAGTACTGGCCCACCGTGTGGACAATCTGGAGCGCCAGCAAATGCGCACGCTGGTGGACCAACTTCGCGACAAGCTAGGGTCCGGAGTCGTGGTCCTCGGCTCCGCCAGCAACGGCAATGTGTCTCTCATCGTCGGAGTCACCAAGGATTTAACCTCACGTATCCAAGCCGGCAAAGTCATCGGCCCAATCGCGCAGAAAGTAGGCGGCAAGGGTGGCGGACGTCCCGACCTGGCCGAAGCCGGAGGAAAAACTCCCGAGACGCTGGACGCAGCATTGAGTGAGGTCTATAAGACCGTAGAGTCGCTGCTGGGCGCGTGAGCGCTCTGCGCTTAAATCGAAACTTTTGCTCTCTTTAATTGTCGGCCATAACGCTGGCAACCTGCTGGAAGTTGTTTTGGCTTTGTTGATGTCCAAGCTGCCTATGTTAAATAAGGGTGAGTTACTGCAGTATTGAAAACAACTGAATACAGGGCGGCCCAGACAGACGATTTACGGTCTTGGCTGGTGTCCTAAGAACCCAAATGAGGTATCGTGTGGCTCAAGGAGTTGCGGCTCTCGATCTCGAGAATGTATAGTCTGTGGCCATGCCGGACATCGACCGCCGTTCGCTGCTATACCTCATGGGAATCGCTTCCGTAACGCCCCTGCTGCCAGCGCAGACGGGGAAGAACGGAAATGTTGTCGTCGCGCAGCTTGGCGAAAGCCGTTTCCCGTTCTCTACTGCCGAACAAGCTCACCTCAGTCCGTGCAGGTGACTAGTGAAGACAGTGCCGGGGCATGCTCGGCTTTTGAGCTGAGCGCGATGCCGCAGGCAGGACCAGCCCTTCACGTACATCATCGCGAGGACGAATGGTATTACGTTCTTTCAGAGAAATTTCTTTTCAAGGCAGGTGGCGTGGAACACATTCTGCCGGCCGGAAGTAGTATCTGGTTGCCGCGTGGCACTCCCCATGTATGGACAAATTTGTTGGAGGTCGAGGCCAAGTTGATCCTGGTGTGCTTCCCCGGCGGATTTGAGAAGTTCTTTGAGGAAATGGGGCTGCCATGGCTAGAGTCGAACCAGGCTCTCCCAGTGCAAGCAAGAAAATGGCAGACGTGTTTGCCAAGTACGGCATGGAGATGTTGGGTCCGCCGCTACTCAAGCCGATGCGACCACAGCATTAGAATGTCGAACGTTTCTGGGACGAAAAATTAACATCAAGATGGTTGGACAAAGGGGCAGTCGACTAGGGAATTGCTATCCGGGACCACGACTAAAGCGGGATTCCTCGGCTCAAGCTCACATGGGAGGTTAGTCTTTTTTCGCATGTCCGGGCTGCTCGGCTGTTTGCTTTAGTTCGGTATGCACCTCATGAAGGTCGGTAATGCCGACGTTTTCCACGGCGTGCGTCACCGCTTCGCTCCAGGCTGCCGTACCCGCTGTGACTTCTCGTTCCTCTGTTTTCCCGTCGGGATACGTGATCTTTACCTTTGCATCGCTCAGGTAATAGAGGATGCTAGCGGGATGCGAGTGCATGGCTACTTTCTCTCCGGGTTTAAGTCGGACATCCATCGCTCGAACTTGTGCATTTTCGAGCAGTACCCTGTGCGTCTCCGGCGACACTTTCACCACGTCTTGAGCCAAAGCCGTCCCAGCGGCAACCAACAAGAGCGGACTCGTGAGCAACACTCCCATAGGCATGCGACGCGAATTCTTCATCATTTCTCTCCTATTTATTTGGCATCTTCTACGAAATGTGCATCGGCGTTTGAGTGAAGCATTTCGATCGCTTCTCGGGGAGCTCGCCCCCTAGGGCCAATCGGTTTCCCAAAACCTTAGGCTTTTTAGGAACGCCTCGGCATTTTTCCTTGAATGAAATGGCCCTCGAGGGCCATCTGCTTACTCCCAAATACGAACCGCACTGGTCATTGATCGAACTGGACGTAGTTATGAGTTTAATGCTGGATAAATCCGCCAACAGATGGGCAAAATAGCCATGCTGTTTTGCGGTTCGAGTGCACCACTGGGTCACCTATTTCAATTTTCGGTAATTCCTGGCCAATCCTCGCCAAAGAACACTCGCAAGAGCGCCGCCGCACGACGTATGATTTCCCCGGCGCAGAAAGCACGATGGGCGAAGATTATTTCGGGTAATCGCCTGTTTGTTTGGAGTTAAAGATATGGCACATAAGTTCACAACCTCCTACCTCGAAGATTCTTTATCGCTGTTTCATTACTACAAGAAACTGGCGGAGAGGGCTATGGAACAAGTAACTGATGAGCAACTGCTCATTGTGCTCGATCCGGAAATGAACTCGATCGGCCTAATTGTCAAGCATATGGCGGGTAACATGCGGTCACGCTGGACGGACTTTCTTACCAGCGATGGAGAAAAACCCGATCGGAATCGTGATAGCGAGTTCGAAAAACCTTCCTCTACACGCGAAGCAATGATGAAGGAATGGGATTCTGGTTGGAACAGCTTGTTTTCTGCGCTCGAAGCTTTGAGCATTTCAGACCTTGACCGAACGGTTACTGTCCGTGGCGAACCCCATTCTGTAATGCAGGCGATCAACCGTCAGCTTGCCCATTATCCCCACCATATCGGGCAGATTGTATTTTTGGCGAAGCACTTTCAACACTCGCAGTGGAAATCTCTGAGTGTGCCTCGGGGTCAGTCCGGCAGATTCAACGAGCAAGTTGCGACAGGTAAAGCCAGCCAACGCTGAGCCCATACCCCAGCGCAAATTGAAACGAACCTGTTGAATTAGGGTGTTCGGTCGAAGTTTCGAAACGAAACCGTCAAGTAAAGAATGGATCGTCATTCCTGACGAAAAAAGAATGGCAAGGTGGGTGCGACAGGTGAAGACGCTCAAGATCGTAGAGGTACAATAACGCCCGTCCGTCCTTCTGGATCATCACTTCGGTAGCCTTCACGACGGCTGCCACGCTGTCGCCCTTCTGAAGGTTCAGTTTTTCGGCGCTGCGGCCGGTAATGACGCTCTCGATGAAGTTGTCGCCAACGCAAACGACGATGTGCGCCACTGGTCTGCCACGACGACATCTTCGATGTGACCGCGCAGTTTGTTTCTCGCTGAAAGTCTCATGCGTCTATTATGGACGCGACGGAACAGGCTCACTTGGTAGAGGGCTCCCCTTACGACTGTGCCAAGCCGGCACGGTTTTAGTGTCGCTCGGAGATACATTATGAGAAAACTGTTTACCGTTCTTCTATTGTTCTGCACCTCTACTTTGGGTTTGTGGGGACAGACGTCGCCGCAACCCAAGCAAAGCGCAAGCGTGCAAGTGCTCTATGCTGGCTCACTCGGCTCAGTCCTCGAAAAAACCGTAGGACCCGAGTTTGAGAAGAGCTCGGGATTCGCCTTTCAGGGAGAAGGACAAGGCTCCTTGGGAGCCGCCAAGAGGATATTTGACGGACTCCGTTCGCCCGACGTTTTCATCAGTGCAGATGCGGCCGTAAACGACAAAGTCTTGATGAAGCCGGAGAAAAAGCTGACTGACTGGTATGTGACTTTCGCGTCCAGCGCGATGGTTCTCGGGTTCAATCCGAATAGCAAGTTCAAAGGGCTTTTCGAGCAGGTCCAGGCCGGTAAGCTCACGTGGTACGAAGCGTTGAAAACGCCGGGGCTGAAACTCGGGCGCACTGACCCCAACCTGGATCCTAAGGGCTATCGCACGCTCTTCTTATTTCACCTCGCGGAAAGCCATTATCATCGAAACGACCTGATGCCCCTCCTCGGCGATCCCTCAAATCCAGCCCAGATTTTCCCGGAGCCAGAATTATTGATCAGGATGGAATCGGGACAGTTGGACGCCGGCTTCTTTTATCGCCACGAAGTGGTCGCTCATAAAATGCCGTTTATTGAACTCCCGAACGAAATTAATCAGAGCGATCCCTCGCTCGCGGCGTTATACAAAGAACAGAAATTCACCACTGACAAGGGTGTAACCATCACTGCTACGCCGATTGTGTTCACGGTCACGATTCCACGCACTGTAAAGAACGCTCCTGGTGCGGTTGCCTTTGTCCGCTTCCTTCTGGCGGGCAGAGGACGGAATCTGATTGAGCAATTCGGGCTGCGCCCTTCCGCAATTCTACTGAACGGTGACAAGGCAAAGATTCCCTCCGAAATTCAGCCGCTCGTAGAGGGCGCATTTGTCCCGTGAGAGAACGACGTGAGTTGGCACCGATCGTTTTCAGAGTTCTTGGAAGCATTCTCCTCGCCTACCTCATTGTTCCGCTGATCTGCTTGATTTTTCGGGTGGGTTGGCAGGAACTGACTGGCTCCTTTGCAAATCC
>JBEEGK010000335.1:0-5025 GCA_041166845.1 Acidobacteriaceae bacterium | reverse complement strand
AGGGAGCTTGCCTCTAAGGGCGGCAATTTCAGCAATTTTAAAAACCTCACTCATCCTTCGTATCCCAATTACCTGGCCATGATTGCGGGCGGCACTTTTGGAACTGATGGCAGCGATTCACAACAAGACTTCCCCGACGATGCCGAGCACAGGACGATTGGGGACATGTTGAATTGGAGGAACTACGCCGAGGGCTATCCGGGGGACGACAAACAGCCATTCATAAGAGGCAGTCGTGGGAAATATGCGCGCAAACATGTTCCGTTTTTGAGCTTTGAAAAGGTCCAGAAGACTACTTTTAAGAACGTAGTTTCAGTAGATACCAGCAGCGGTAATCCCTTCGTCTCGGACATTGCGAAATTCCGCCAGGACCCCGAAAAGAATTCTCTGCCGCAGTACATCTACTACAGCCCGAACATGGATGACGATGGCCACGATCCGTACTTCAATGCTCGAAAAGGCATGAGGAAGGCATCTACCTGGCTGCGCGCTTTTCTGAAAGACTGGCTGGCCTTCGATGAAAAGACCTGGCTGCCAACAGATAAGAAGATGGACCGCCTCTTAGTCGTCATCACATTTGACGAATCCGAGGGCCGCAGTAGCAACAACATCTACACCGTATTCTTAGGAAATATGGTCAAAAATCAGGAAGTGAAAACTGAATACGATCATTACAGTGTTTTGAGAACGATCGAGGAGAATTTCGGATTGGAGCCACTCCACAAAGATTCCGGAGATGGTAAAGCCAAAGTGATCACTGAAGTCTGGAAGTAGACTGGAAGTCGGATTCGAGCGCGTCACCCTCCTTGTGCTAGGCTCGTTTCCAATGACATCGTTCGAGAAAGCGCCTCCCGATGTGAAAGAGCTTCTCAGCAAACCGATTCGGGACCTCGGCCTAAAACTGGAAGGCTCTTCGGTGGAACGCTTCGTCCAGCAGCTCTATCGCGAGCTCGAACGCAAAGGGCTGCGAAAGTTCCGTCCGCTGGTCTATCTCAGCGATGAGTGGGGATGTCCCGACGAAGAACCAGTCATTGGCATTCCGTTTTATCTGGCTGATCCCAAGCTGCAAAAGCTCGAGCGCGAGATGAATGATCTGGAGGATTCTCGCCAGATCATGATGTACCTGCGCCACGAAGCTGGACATGCGTTCAACTACGCGTACGAACTTTACCGCACACCCGAGTGGCACAAGTTGTTTGGCTCCTTTCGCAAGGCCTATCGTGACAATTACAAGCCGGTCCCTTTTTCCCGCGCGTATGTAAGGCACATGGAGGGTTGGTACGCCCAGAAGCATCCAGACGAAGATTTTGCCGAAACGTTTGCCGTCTGGATGACGCCGCGTTCCAACTGGCGCAGCCGCTACAAAGGATGGGGTGCGGCCCAAAAGCTGAACTACATGGAACGCATGGGGAAGAAATTTGCGAACGTGGAGCCTTCGCGTCTTCAGGGTGACACTGACATCACGGTGGAGCAGATGGAAGACACCGTGGGGCAATTTTATGAGAACCATGCCACGGAAACGCGCGAAGTTGCCGGACTTCTGCTCGACACTGACTTAAAAGATATTTTTAACGTGTCTCCGCGAAAGCGAAAGGGCGTGCGGCCGGCGGTTGACCTGCTGCGCGAGCATCGCAAAGTGCTTACCGACAAGCTCACATATTGGACAGGTGTCCAGCGTCCTCTTATCAAGAATTTGATCGGAGCTATCGAGGAGCGCGTGGCAGTTCTGAAACTTCAGTCTGAGGTGAAGTGCGAGCAGCAGTACCTCACCGAGATCACTGTGTTCTGCACCACGTTGACCATGAACTATTTGACGCGCGGCAAGTTCGTACAAAGTTAGCAGAATCCATTAGTCCAAAGTTAGTCAACTGAGGTTCTAGCTTTCTGGCCGGAACGGGGTCAGAATACGCGCAGAGGCGCCAATGAGTTTCTCGAAAATGAAAATCGCCGTCCTTTACGACATATGGGATGAAGAGCCGCCGCCTCCGCCCGAGGAGGAAGAGGCTAAAAATAAAAAGACTGGCAAGCGAAAAGCAAAAAAGAAAAAACACAAAGAAGACCGCGAAGAAATCTTCGAGGCTCTGGAAAAAATCGGGCACGAGCCTTTCTATCAAGTACTGGATGGTTCGAAGCAATCGCTGTTTTCCTTGAGTCGCTGCGGCTCCGACCTGATATTCAATCTCACCGAGTCTTACGCTGGCGATGACACCATGGATATGAACATCGCCGCCTACATTGATCTGATTGGCATGCCTTACACCGGGACCGGGCCGCGCGGGCTTTTTCTCGGGCAGGAAAAATCAGTAGCGAAAAAACTTTTCCAGTTTCATGGAATCAACACTCCGTTTTTTGCGACTTCGTACAAGGGAATGCTCGACCATTCGCACGACATCAAGTTTCCGCTCATCGTAAAGCCAACCTCGGAAGATGGCTCCATAGGGATAGACGGTGACTCGGTAGTCGGAAGCGTGAAGGAGTTAATGGAGCGAATTCACTACATCCACGAAGAATTCGATTCTCCAGCGCTGATTGAGGAATTTATAGATGGACGCGAAATTTACGCGGCGGTGCTGGGTAATTCGAATCCTGAAGTGCTCCCGTTGATAGAACTCGATCTGTCCAAGCTTCCAAAAGGAACCCCGAGAGTGGCAGGACAGGATGTGAAATTTGATCGTGAAACCGAAGCTTACAAACTCACGAAGTCAGGGCCGATTGATGACTTGGACGAAGACGTAATAGAAAAGCTTACTGAAACTGCGCGTTCAGCCTTTATGGCACTCAGATTTCGCGATTACGGACGCATTGATATGCGTTTGAATGAAAAGAATGAAGTTTATGTGATTGAGGCAAATCCGAATCCGTGGCTGGCAAGTTCGCAAGAGTATGCCATGGCCGCAAAGAGGGCCGGCCGCAACTACACCCAACTTATCGAAGAGATTGTGAATCTGGCGCGCTCGCGTTATCAGGACTAGATTTTTTCTAACGTGGTTGGTGAAGCATCTTCAAGCCAGGCAGCTTGGCTAGAAACTGTCCGAGCAACCACCAAAAAGTAAGTGCAACATTGGCTAATAACCAGCACGCCGCAGCAAGCTTCAACACCATGAACTTACGCGACTCAATCTCCCGCATGTTTCGGCCTGCTATGACAAAGCCGTTGCTGCTGCGGGCGATGACCGACGCGATTCGCACGCCGGGGCGCGGCTGCCACGTGATCGTATCCTGACGATTTGCGCGCACATAATCGAAAACGCCTTTTGGCGGCGTCGGAATGGCACCCTGCAAAAATCCGGAGGAGGCCACCGGGCGCCCAGAGTTGTCGTAAATGATGACAAAGGGTGCGAGACTGTTCTCCATGCTGATTTTGCGATCGGACACAACGGCTGCGGGACTTTCGCCTGCACTAACTCGCTGCGCACCATCTTCTGCGAGCTGGGTCTGTGGGTCGTTAGCCGACGCACGTAAAACTTGTTGCGAGATCAAACAACCGGTGCCCGCGATGAAGGTCGTCATGGTAAGCAGGATGGCCAGTTGAGGGAAAGCTTTTAGACGATCCGTCATAAGATGCTCCGTAATCAAAGATTGAACAAGGTCAACGGTCAGCGTCATTGCTGTGCTGATCGGCGAGCTGCTTTCGGCCATCATCTCGCTTGCACACCGAGACATTTCGGATGAGTTTCGCTTACGAAACTGGGCTGGATAAAACCTTAATCCCACCTGATAGATAGTTAAGACAAACTCTCCAAACCTTTTTGCGAATATCATCGTGAAGCCCCGTGTGCACGAACTGCATTCGGTGTCACCATGCCCTTGCGTTTCGCTGCACTCAGAACATCTCGTAATCGACTCAATTCATCAGCGAGTGCCCGTTGCCCCGCACGGGTCAAATCATAGAAGCGCCGCCGCTCATCGTCAGCGTCTTCGAACTCCTGAACGAGACCTGCAGCTTCCATGCGTTGTAACGATCCGTAGAGCGTTCCTGGGCCCATCCGCAAGGACTGTCCGCCGTCAACGCCAACCTGCTTCAGGATGGCATAGCCGTGTTTTCGCCCATCCGCAAGCGCGAGCAATATGTGGAATACGGCCGGAGTAAGAGGAGGGAGCCTGACACTCGCGAGGTCACTTTTGATTGAACTCATATATATCCGTAACGGATATAGTTATATCCATCGCCCAGAAACGTGTCAATGAGAATTTAATTTCGGAGTGAAAGAGTCCCATCTTCTATTCTTTAAGGTGTTTTCCATCGAACCGTATCGTTTCGGGAAACGAGAAACGAATGCGATAGATTCCGCGCGACGGTGACCTTTTGGCATTCGGTGTTCGCCAAGATTCTCTGTAAGATATTTTCACGATCTAATATTTCGCGGAGGCATTTTGGATACGCTGGATAGCACCATCGCAGATACTTCGGACAGGCTTAAAGCGGCCGTCTCCGAATTGGCTGGACTTCAAACGCTGCTGCTTTCCGACAATCTCGATCCTAGAATTTTGGCCGACTTTCGTGATGCCGTGAACAGAGTGCGGAACACAGCATGGGCGGCGCAACAATATGCAGAAGTAAAGGTCACCGGAAATAATTCCACTGACATCTTGTCAATCGTCGCGGGCGAGCGCATACGGGCGGCATTTCAGCTTTGTCAGGCCATTGAAAGCGATCTTGCCAGTACCGACATCCGTATGCAGGCAGGTCATCTGATTGAACTTTCTGCCGCGACTAAAAGCCTCCACGAAAAGCTTAAAGACATAGTGAAAGATTTGGAGTCGTAGAGAAACCGTACCCTGTTTTTTATTCCAACCACCTTTTCAGTGGCGTCCGCCACCTCGTCCGGCAGAAAATAAGCAGTCAGGTCCGAACCACCTTCCGTTGTCATCCTGCAACTAACGTTGACGCAGGGCCGGACACCAAATTCTGACAAGGGAGGCAACATGCGCTGGACACCGGGCGGGGACAGCAGTGATGTGGAAGACCGGCGAGATGACGGTGGATCCGGCGGTTTTCAGTTTGGAGGAATGCATCTGGGCGTC
>JBEEGK010000334.1:0-6576 GCA_041166845.1 Acidobacteriaceae bacterium | reverse complement strand
CTGACCGAAGCCGGCGGCGGACCTCCGCATCAATCTCGCCGCTCGAAGCATTAACATCGAATGCGGGTTCGCTACATGGCGGAAGCTCGCGCACCCAATCCGGGTTATCGCACTCATGCGAGCGACCTACCAGCATTTCCCCGGCGCCCAGAGCACAGACAATTTCAGTAGCGCTCGCCAGCAGAGAAACGATGCGCACGTTATGCGATCTCTCGCAATGCACCAGGTACCGCAATCACTTTTTGTAAGCATTTCCGCAGTTCCATTCCTGATCTCCCGTCGCCCATTGTAGTTCGCCTGCCAGGTGTTGCTGTCAAGTCAACGCCCGATGTCCCGTCGGCGGATAGTTCACTCCACGCCGCTCATGGCCCATATGTCTCCGCCCTGGGGTCGGAAGCGATCGAACAGTACCCACTTGCCATCCGGCGACCAGACCGGGTAGTCGATCCGTACGTCGGGATCAGGGAATTCGTAAACCTTTTCAGGCTTTCCACCTCTAATTGACGAAGCCCACAGTACCCTGTGACCTACAACATCCATAATCCTGGAATGATCGGGCGAAAACGACAGGTGGGATCCTCCCATGATTTCGGCGAACGGTTGAGGCTCGCCTCCTTCAACGGACACCCTCATGACAGCGGGTTTACCGCTGCATGTGCATCGAAAAATTACATCTTTGCCGGCATCGGACCAGCGCATAAAATGTCCCGTCACTCCAACGTTCGTCAGGCGGCGCTGACGGCTTCCATCCGCTTTCATTACCCAGACCTCTAGCCGGCCGCTCTGGTCAGATTGGTATGCGATCAGTTCGCCGTCTGGAGAAAAAAATGGATTGACGCTCAAGCCAGCATTCGACGTCAGCCGAGCCAAGGCACTGCTGGCGACTTCTACCTTCCAGATGTTTGGACTGCCCGAACGTGAAGAGAAGAAGACAATCGTTTTCGCATCCGGCGACCAGGTCGGCTGGAAGTCTCCTCCATTTCCCATGGTGAGTTGCCGGTTCGTAGAATCCGCAAGGGAAAACAACCACACATTCATCTCGCCCGCTCGGTCAGAGTTAAAGACAATAGTCTGACCATCGGGTGACCAAGCGCCTCGACTGTCTTCTCGTGTCGTGCTGATAACAGATTCCGGCTCTCCGTTTGGAAGGCCTGTTTGCTGGGAAACGGGGAGCCTCCAAATATCCGCATTCTGGCGCAGCGTGGCGTAAGCGAGACGCTTGCTATCCGGCGAAGTGGAGACCTCGATATCTTGCCCCGCTCCGGTCGTCACTTGTTGCAGCGGCCCATCCGGGGTTCCATCTTGCTTAATGGGTGCCCGCCATATATTGATTCCGCCGCTCCGGTAAGACGAAAAATAGATGAATTTGCCGGATGCTGACCATGCTGGACGCACATTGCTGAAAAAATCGTTGGTGATCCAACTCATCTTCTTCGATTCAAGATTGACGACGCGAATGTCGAATTTCGTGCGCGCGAGGTTCTGAAAGACAATCTCTTTGCCGTCGGGAGACCACGCGGGTGCGATGTGCGCAACCTCTTCGCTGGTATCTGTCGTTACCTGTTGCGGATTGTGGCCTTCCTTGTCGAGCACCCAGATGCGCCGGGGACCAGCCCAAGATGCATCTACTGCTAATCGCGATCCGTCGGGCGAATAAGCCGGGTTGAAGGCGTTGTCAACTAGCTTGACGTCCTTGCCGGACCCGATGTCGAGCACCCAAATATCTCCGTCTTGAAATTGGCCGAAGACATCGCCGGGCTGTAGCTTCACTCCGGCTTGGCGGGCACGTAAAAAAGCAATTTGTTTTCCGTCCGGCGACCATGTCGGCTGAAGTTCGTCAAAGTCTCCGTGGGTGAGCTGCGAGTCCTGCCCGGAAGCTAATTCCTTTCGGAAAATCTTGCGAATTTTTCCGACCTCCCCTGTGTACGTCAGGTCTTTGCCATCCGGAGACCACGCGGGATATTCTTCGACACCCTCGGCAAAAGTCACTTGGGACAGAGTTGTGTGCAAAGCCACTGGAGAATGTCTCCACCGCTGTGCAATTACGAAAAGCGTTGTGAGGATGAGAATTCCGCAGACCACCGCCGGGATTAACCAGAACGCTCGCCTCCTTTGTCGCGTTGGTTTCTGCTGCGCCGCTGCTCCCGAGTCCGTATCGCGCTTCAAACGCTGTAAGTCGGTGCGCATGTCGGCGGCACTCTGGTAGCGAAGATTCCTGTCTTTTTCTAGAGCTTTGTTGATGATGTCTTCCAGCTTGACAGGCAAATCTCGATTAAGCCGCATCACTGAAGTGGGAGTTCCGTCCAGAATATTTCTGAATATGACCGCCGCGCTCTCGCCACGAAAGGGCAATGTGCCCGTTGCCATTTCGTAAAGTACAGCACCGAATGAGAACAGATCGGTGCGTGCATCCAATTCCGCAGCCCGTGCCTGCTCCGGAGACATGTACGCAATCGTCCCGAGGGTGGAACCGGGACTGGTCAAGTGCTCATCAATGGTTCGGGTCTCTGTGCTGGCAGAACCGGCCTGATCATTATTAGCGGTGACCTTCGCCAGTCCAAAATCAAGAATCTTGGCGTGCCCGCGCTTAGTAACGAAAATGTTCGCCGGCTTTATATCGCGGTGAACGATACCGCTACCGTGGGCCGCATCGAGTGCGTCGGCCAGTTGGATGCTTAGATCAAGGACTCTCGTCAGGGCAATGGGCTTGTTACCAATCAGATTTTTCAGTGTTGTGCCGTCGAGAAATTCCATCACGATGAACGGCTCTCCCTCGTGCTGCCCGATTTCGTGGATGGTGCATATATTCGGATGATTCAGAGCAGAGGCAGCCTCGGCTTCGCGCTGAAAACGTGCGAGGGCTTGTTGGTCTTTTGTAACGTCCTTCGGCAGAAACTTGAGGGCTACAAATCGGCGCAGGGTTACGTCCTCGGCTTTGTAAACGACGCCCATACCTCCACCGCCCAGCTTCTCGACGATGCGATAATGCGAGACCGTTTTGCCGATCATTATTTACCGATCATAATTGTCGGATGAATGGAAAACTCAGTGGCAATGGTAGGGAGTTGACGATGGGGAAGTCAACGCTACTGTTCGGTGATGAGGCTTCAGCGCGGTGCGCTCAGGCCAACTGCCGCACCGCACTCAATGTTTTCTCCACCTCTTGTTGTGAATTCACAACCGCGCAGGCGAGGCGCGCATAAGAAACCAAGTACGGTGTAGTGGATGCAATGATTTTTTGTTCCAGCAGACGAGCTACCACTTCTTGCTGCTTCATTCCCTTCACATCGAAGCACGCCATCCCCGCAGACAGGCTCTCGTCCATCGGGGTGTGCAGCTCCACATGTGGCATGCGCGCCAAACCTTCTTTCATTTGGTGATTCAGCTCGTGGATGCGCTTTGTAATTCGCACCGGACCAATCTTCTCGTGAAATTCAAACGCTGCCGGCAGCGCCCAGTGATGTTCGTAAGCTTGAAATCCTCCGGGCGAAAACCACGAAGCACGCGCAGGACCCGCTGGCTCCTTTTCGTGCGCCCAGGCATCGAAAACTTCCAGCGTAGAAAAAGTAGGGACCAGCGGAAGCATCGTCGCCCACACTTCTGGCTTAGCCCATACGAAGCCAGTGCCACGCGGTCCGAAAATCCACTTATGAGTGCCCGCGGAAAAAGCATCACATCCCATCGCAACAATGTTCGGATCCTCGACTCCAATTCCGTGGACGCCATCCACGACCAGCAGAACGTGATCTTTTTTGTCGCGTCCCGCATTTGCTTCAGCAACAGCGTCGGCAATGCGGCGGATCGGCAGCCGTACGCCACTGCTCGAGTGAACCCAGGTCACACCCACTACTCGCGTCTTCGGTCTAATGCCTTTACGGATACGTGAAACGATCTCGTCCGGAGAGATGGATTGAAACGAATCAAAAAGTGAAATCTTCCGCCAGGTCGCACCGCACCGGCTCGTGGCAAGCCGTATGGATTCATGATGCACATAATGGTCATGCGTAGTCGTGAGCACTTCATCGCCCTGACGTAGCGGAAGCCCGTGATAGATTAGCGACAACCCGGTAGTCGTGTTTTGCGTTAGCGCAATATCTCCGGCGTCCCCACCGATGTATTTGGCAACTGCTTGCGTTACCTTCAAGGGAAGATTGGTCTCCGGTTTCTCAAACATGGATCGCTCCACTGTAAGAAACGGATTCCCATCCAGCTTCCGTCGGTACGCTTCGATTGCCTCCCGCACAGGCCGCGGATGCGAGGCAATGTAAAACAATCCTAGATGAATGTATTCCGGATCGAGCTCAAACTCGCGACGCACTGCACTCCAGTCGTCGTAGCTAGCAGGCGAGGTTGGCTGAGCCGGAGCGACTTGCTTCTTCTCGGCTTCTATGACGAGTGGACTAAGAACGCCGGCGGCAACAGCAAGCGATCCGCGCGCGATAAAATTGCGGCGATTCAACGACATAAGCACCTCAGACTCTGAACATTTTAAAAAATTGAAGACGAGGGGTGTGCTCTTCCGGTAAAGTCACCGAACCAAATACCCGGGTGCCTCGTTCATCCGCGCTCTTCGTGGATGAGTGGGATTATCCACAAAATCTGATTCACCTGCTCACGATAAACCACTCACAGGCACTCAGCACTCACATTTTTATGTCTGATTGATGACTCGCGACACACTGCCACTTCCCGTTTGGCATCTTGGTCCAAGTGTCGGTGAAGTGCTCATGAGCGTCGTGAGGTTTTCCCGAGGCGTCTGTCCACTTGCCATTAAATTCGCCGGTCGCGATGGCTGTGCTCCCGAATACTGTCACTTTCATATCGTCATAAGAGACACTCTCAGATTTTGTGGACTTCGCATTTGCGAGCAGTCCCGCCTTATCGCCAACTTTCCCGTCGCTCCCGGTATTTATAAACTTGTCAGCCAGCAGTGGAGCGACTAGATCCGGATTATTTGTCTTTTGAGACACAAGCCATTCTTGCTCAAGCGCCGCGACGGCATCCTCAGGAGCGCCGCTGGTTTTCTTGTCTTTAGACCATGCGGTCCCCAGCGCGACTATCGCAATTAAACACAACGTCAAAGTCCGGTTCATTGACATCTCCTACTTGTTTACGGCTTTCAAAAAATGCGGGCCGGCCCACTGTAGGCTGCGTGCGTCGCACTTGTCAAAAAGAAGGCTTCTCGCGGCTCTTGCTAATGAGTGGGGAATTAAGGTCTGCGGGGATCTGGCTAATCTTGTCCTGCACAGGCTCCTTTTCTCTTCAAAGCATCGAATAGGCGCGGAGGAATCATGATCCGGAAATTGACTTCGGGACAATATCGGCTGTATTCGCGGAAGAAAAACCCTAAAACCGGGAAACGACGGAACCTTGGGACCTTTTCAACCAGGAAAGCAGCAGAGGCACATGAAAAAGCAGTTCAATACTTCAAGCGACAATAGCGCCACCAGTTCACCATCACTAGCGAGGCTGTCCCCCACCCCAAGAAGAAAGGCGGATTAAAGTGCCCAACCCTCCCAGAAAGTAAGCCCCAGTGTAGAGTGTTTATGCTGGATTTTTAAGCTTTCTTCCCACTATTACCACTTTGATTCCCCGGACTCGAACTTCTAACTAGCCTTCCCTTTCAGGGCGCTGATCACGCGGTCGTAGTCTTCCAGCGTTGAGTACTCGATTACGATTTTTCCTTTTCCTTTGCGATCTTTGATTCTTACTCGCACTCCCAGCACGCGCTCTAATTCTCCCTGGGCTGCGCGCACATTTGGATCTACCCAGCGCGCCGACGCCTGCGCCTTTTCTGAATCGAGCATTGGGACGTTGGTCTGGTCCACCAGTTCTTCCAGTTGCTGCACTGACATTTTCTTGCGCACTGCTTCGTCCGCAATCTTGGGGATTTGTGTTGGATCCATCAATCGCAGCAGCACGCGCGCCTCGCTGAACCCCAGGCTGCCCTCTTGCAAATAGTGCATCACCGGGCCGGGGAGCTTGAGGAGCCGCATGTAGTTGGAGACGGATTCGCGCGACACTCCGGTGCGTTGTCCGATTTGTTCTTGCGTGAGGCCGAAGTCGCGGCTCAATTTTGCGAAAGCCGCAGCCTGCTCGAGGCAACTCAGGTCTTGGCGTTGCAGGTTTTCGACTACCGTCATCTCCGCCGCCTGCTGATCGGAAACTCGCCGTACTATTGCTGGAATTGTTTGCTTGCCGGCGAGCTTCGACGCGCGGCAGCGGCGTTCTCCGAGAACCAGGACGTAGCGGCCGTTCTCGCCTGGACGCACCACAATCGGCTGCACCAATCCACTGGTGCGTATGGATTGCGCCAACTCCTCCAGCAATTCGGCATTGAAGCGAAGCCGCGTCTGGTAAGGGTTCTCGTCAATCTGGTCGAGAGGAATCTGCTGCACCGCGTCGCCGGACTGCCCCTTTCCCGCTTGCGCCTGCATATCGGAAATCACTGCCGGGCTAGCAGAACGGTCCGAGGCTGCAGCGGCCGAACTGGTTTGCGGTGCAACGCCTGGCGCGGGAGCGACCGGCCGGGGCCCACTGGGCAATAGCGAGTCGAGGCCTCGTCCCAAGGCGCGG
>JBEEGK010000333.1:0-5268 GCA_041166845.1 Acidobacteriaceae bacterium | reverse complement strand
ACTACCAGCCGGAGGTTGGCCTCAATCAATTCCCGCTTGGCCTGCTCCGCATCCATGTCTCCCTGGATAATCTCGCGCTGCGTACGCTTGAGTTCCGGAAAAGCAACTCCAGCTTCGGTCTCGAGTTTTTCCAGTTCCGCATGAATGGCCCGCGCCTGGCGGCGGTATTCTTTGCGCTGCTCGTCGCTGCGTGTGGCTTCCGCCTTCTTTTCCAGGTTCTGAGACTGACGGTCGAGCGAGCGCATGGTGTCAACCGTCTTATTGACGCGGTCAATCAGGCGCTTGCGTTCGGCATTGGTGAATCCCAGCTTGCGGACACAGAGCGAAACCGCCACCACGGCACGCGCCAGGGCAATGCGATAGCGGCGATAGTCCTTTGGACGCTTTTTCTGGGATACGCCCGTGAACTTTTCCAGCTGGTGTGTTGACTTCTTGTAAGCCTTGGCTAAGTCGTCAATCTTGCCGGTAAAGTCTTTAAGGCGGTTTTGAAGGATCTCATCGGTGAGTTCTTCCTCGTCGAACGTGACGACTTCCTTGATGGAGCGAACGCCCTTTTTGAGGTCGTCGCCCATAGCAAGCAGTTCACTGATCACGATTGGAGAGCGTGAAATTGCCTTGAGAACCCGGAGTTGACCACGCTCGATGCGCTTGGCAATCTCCACCTCGCCCTCACGGGTGAGTAGAGGAACCGTGCCCATCTCCCGCAAATACATTCGTACGGGATCGTTGGTCTTTTCGAGTGCTCCTGGAGTCAGGTCGAGCTCAACATCCTCGCCTGCTTCTTCATCATCGAATTTTTTATCGAGCGCGGAGGAAGGAAGTTTAGGCCCCTCCAACACGTCAATTCCCTGCGTACCAATGGTAGTAAGCAGATCGTCCAGGTCCTCGGGAGAATGCACGTCGTGCGGGATCAGGTCGTTGACCTGCTCGTAGGTGAGATATCCCTTCTCTTTACCTGTGTCGATTAGCTTTTTGATATCTTCGTACTTATCGTCAAGAGCCAAAGCGGCATACCCTCAAATCGTCCTTCGAAAGGACGTGGAAGTCGTTAATGCGGTGGGAACGTGGAGTGGCGGAGTTGTGCGCCGACACAAACCTCAAATTCTAACATGAAAGTAGTGCTAAAGCTTTTCCGGCCCGCCAGCCTTGTCGCCCATCTGTTTAGATGGCATCCAGGCCCATTTAGTTTCAAGCATCTGAACCACTTAGGCTGATTCGGAGATTGCACCTTCCAGCGCGTCGGAATCACGAACACCAGGGTCGCGGAGTGCAAGTTTTAGCCTGATTTTCTCCTGTAAGAGCTCTTGCATCCGACCCAAGTCCTGGTTGCGGGACTTTTGTAGTTCGTTCTGGACTTGCTCCAATCGCCGCCGTAGCTGGATTCTCTGCAAGGCTCGGACGCCACCTTCCAGGCGTTCGGCGGTGAGTTCCTCGTCGTCTCTTATGAGGATGGCGGCCAGCAATTGCCGGTCAGTTTCCGAGAGCGGTAGTTCCATTACATCGGCAATTGTTGGTCCGGCATTAAGTAACGCTTCGATAAGCGCTTCGGCCCCGAGGCCTATGTGGACCGACTCGCTCGCGAGCACGAACCGTGCCTGACGCGCCGGATCGAATTCCTCTTCCGCTCCATCGCGCGCGGAAATATGCTCGCCAGCAGTTTGAACCTCGTTCGCCGAAACCAGTGCGCGAATCAGAATCTTTTCGGCATCCGTGATCTGGGCTTCAGCCGGAGCTTTCAAGGCTGCCGAACTGCGGTTGGCGGCGGCGTGCTTGAGTTCTTGACGCAGCACCGCGGAATCAATCCCTAACTTCTGCGCCATCTCGCGGCTAATTTCGTCCCGCACAATGCGGCTAGGCACACGCTGCACATGCGGCAGTAGATAATTAACAGCCTTGACTTTGCCTTCAGCGCTGCGCACGGGAAATTGAGTGCGGGCACGTTCAATCAGATAGTCGAAATATTTCTGCGAACTCCGTAGTGCCGCGCCATAAGCCTCTTTGCCCTTGCGGCGAATAAACAGGTCAGGATCGAAGCCTGATTCCAGAGTGAGAACTTTAATTTGAAATTCTTCTTCGGTAAGTAGGCCAAGCGTTCTCTCGGTGGCCTTGGCGCCAGCCGTGTCCGGATCGAAATTCACCACGACGTTCTTGCTGAAGCGTCCCAGCAACTTCGCCTGCAATTCAGTGAAGGCTGTGCCCGAACTTGCGACCACGTTGTGGAACCCGGCAGCAAATACCGAAATGCAATCCATCTGACCTTCGACCAGAACTGCGTAATCCAATTTGCGGATGGCTTCTTTGGCCTGGTCCAAATTGAACAGCACGCGCGATTTTGAATAAATCGGCGTCTCAGGTGAGTTCAAGTACTTGGGTCCGGACTTTTCATCGGACGCAAGCGTCCGCCCCGTGAAACCGATGACGCGGCCCGCTTCGTTGGCAATGGGAAACATCACCCGGTTGCGAAACTTCGAGTACATCGCGCCAATCGCTGCCTTAACGTTCCTATCACTCCCGGCGCTACCGTCAACCCCAACTTCGTTTCCCTTAATATCCTTGTCATCCCGACCGGAGTCGAGGGACCTACTTTTGCCACCGGTGTCTTCCTGTTTCCACGAAAACAGTCCCGACTCTCGCAGCGCCTCTTCGCCGAACTCGCCTTTGAGGCGGTCCCGCAAGAAAAATCCAGAATCGGGTGCAAACCCGATGCGGAACGCCTTGATTGTGTCTTCGTCTAAGCCACGTCCGGCAAGGTACTCGCGGGCATTGGCGCCCTCCGGACGCCTCAGAGATTCCTGAAAAAAATCGCAGGCACGCTGGTGCGCATCAAGCAAGAGGGTTCGAAGCTTCGCCTCTTTAGCCTCCGCTGGACTGCTATATGTGATCTTGGGCAGCGCGATTCCGAGCTTCTGAGCAATCAGCCGGACTGCTTCAGGGAAAGTAATATTCTCGATTTTCTGTACGAAGGCGAATACGTCTCCCTTTGCCGCGCACCCGAAGCAATAGAAAAACTGCCGCGTAGCGTGGACAGAAAACGACGGCGTCTTTTCGTTGTGAAAAGGACAAAGCCCAGAATAGTTTTGCGCGCCGGCCTTGCGCAGCTTGACGTAGTCGCCCACGACGCGGACGATGTCCGCCTGCTGCTTAACGATCTCTTTGAAGTCGCCAGCCTCGGTCATGAGAAGGGAGGAGTAATCTGTTTAATTGTCAGGCAGACAGCCGCAAATAGGAATATACGCCAGAGGGATTTTTTGTGGATAAGCTGTGCAAGGTCGGCTGCGACACCAGCTTAACCGTCCTAGGACTAAGCGAAGCTGATCTCGCTCGCGACAGATCAGATAGTCGAAGCGTCACCGTTCACACCTTCAACTCCACCACCGTCGCCCCGCCTCCGCCTTCGTTCTGTTCGGCTTCTTTCACCGCCTCGACCTGCGGGTGACTCTGCAAATACTGCCGCAGCGCTTTGCGCAGAATTCCCATGCCGCTGCCGTGCACGATTCGGACGCGTGGCAATCCCGCCAGGAAAGCCCGATCCACGAAGCGTTCGACTTCGCGCGTAGCATCGTCCACGTTGTAGCCAATGACATTAATCTCCGAGGGGGCGTTTTGATCGCCGTTCTCCAGGGACACGGAAATTCCGCGCGCTCGCGCGGCTTGCAGCGGAGAATCCGCAACTCGCACGATCACTTCGGCAATATCGTCACGCGCGATTTTCATCTTCATCGCGCCGATGGCAACTTCGAAATGATTTGCGTCAATCTTTCGCATGATCTGTGCAGGACGTCCCACTGATTTCAGCTTTACGGTATCCCCCTCAGATACGTCCTTCACCAGTCGCGGGGCGGCATTGGGGTCATCCTGATCTGCCCCGCTCGCATGCGCGACCACCGTCGAGTTAAATTGCTCACTAAATTCCCGCCGCATTTTCGAGACGCGCCGGTCCGCATCTTTGGACACCTTCTGCGCCGCCGCTTTCTCTTGTACGGCGTTCACCGACTCGCGGGCTTGATACTCGAAATCACGCAGCAACGTCTCAAGCTTCTTCTCCATTTCCCTAACTTTGGCCTGATGCTCTTTCTTTCCTTCGGAAGCCAGCTTCGCCTTCTCGCGTTCGATTTCTTCCTCCAGAGCGCGCAGGCGGACCCGCTCCGCTTCGTTCTCGCGCAAGTCCGCATGCAGACGGTCAAGAAATTCGCCGACATCGCGTGCCTGCGTGCTTAGCCGTGCGCGGGCCGAACCAATAATGGATGGATTCAAGCCCAACCGCTGCGCAATATTGATTCCCGCCGATGCGCCGGGAACTCCCATCCGTAGTTCATAGGTGGGTTGCAGAGTCGCTTCGTCGAAGCCGACGGACGCATTGATCACGCCCCGGGTATTCGCGCCAAAGACTTTCAGCGAGGTGTGGTGCGTAGATATGACAGTGATGCATCCGAGCTTGAGAAAATAATCGGCGATGGCTACGGCCAGCGCGGCACCCTCTTCGGGATCGGTGGCCGAGCCCAGTTCGTCCATCAAAACCAGAGAATGCGGAGTGGCCGTCTTCGATATGAAATCAATGTTGGTGACATGCGCGGAGAATGTGGAAAGATTCTGCTCGATGGACTGGTAATCGCCGATGTCAGCCAGCACCGCATCGAGCACAGGCAGTTCGGCACGCTCGGCCGGAACAGGAACTCCCGCCTGCGCCATCAGTGTCAGCAGCCCCGCCGTCTTGAGAGCTACGGTTTTACCTCCAGTATTCGGACCGGTGATTACGATTTCGCGTTGCTCGCCCTCAAGCTCGATTGTGGAGGGAATAATCGTGGCACGCTTAGCGTGCAGATTGCGCTCCAGCAGCGGGTGTCGCGCATTACGAAGAATGAAAAGGCGGTCGTCATGTTCGCGCAAGATTACTTGAACGCAGTTGTAGTCATCCGCAAAGCGAGCCTTGGCGAATTGCAGTTCCAGTTCGGACAGAGCATCGAGAGCGGAGGCGATTGCGTCGGAATTCTCTCCGACCCGCCGCGTCATCTCTACCAGGATGCGGTGGATCTCAGCCTGCTCCTCATCCTGAAGGCGGACGAGTTCGTTGTTCTGTTCGATAGTTTCAAGTGGCTCGACGAAAACTGTTTGACCGCTGGAGCTGGCCCCATGGACCACGCCGTTGACGCGCCGCTTCTGCTCAACTTTTACAGGAATGACAAACCGGTCACCACGAACTGTGACGAGTTCATCCTGCGCAACGCCGCCTTCCGATAAGCGGCGCAGATAGCCTCGCAGCGATTCCTG
>JBEEGK010000332.1:0-6185 GCA_041166845.1 Acidobacteriaceae bacterium | reverse complement strand
GAGCGAACACGACGCTCGGTGACCAAATCCGGTAGGGCGGCAGAAGCGACTTCCGGAGTTTCCTCTGTCACAGGACTCTTCCGTATGGGCTTCGTTTTCTCGCCGTCGGCGTTCGAGGATCTATCTTTCATCCACTGCTTCAACATGCTCTCCGCTGCCGGAGGAACACTAAGAAATCGCACGCCCGCGCGGCCTGAGGAATCCTGCCAGAGCACGTTCCCTGATAAACGTATGGTTGAAGTTTGCCCCGGTAAAGTGAATTCGAAGAATACCTTGCTATCGCGCTCCAATTTCAGGTCAGAGTGGATCGCCGCGCCGTTCTCACTTAAATCCACCAACCTGATAGGGGCAGCTTCCGCGCGTCCATAGGCAATGGACGCATTGGTATTCAAAGGGATGCGACGCGACTGGCGGCGTTCACTTCCTACTAAGCTCCGAGCAGAACGCAAACTGCTGGCGGCGCGTTCTGCGGATATTGGCTTGTAAAGCACAAAACTGGCGCCCCCGGCAAACAATTCCCTTACATTCGAGTCCCGATTTAGAAGGGCGACCACCAGACACTGCTGTTCGGCGGACGAACTGCGGGCGAACGACATTATTTCTTTGGCCGCAGCCTCATTCCCGCAGTCTACGACCACTAACTGGAAGCGCTGTGCTGCGAGTCGTACACGCGCGGCCTGCGCATCCTCGCATTGCTCCACGTTCCAATCCGACTGCTCCAGAATTGGACGCAGGAGCATTGCCTCCGGATCGCAACATATCAACAATGAGCTGAGTGCCATGCCCATTAAGAATGGAAGATAGGCGGGACGACGGCAAGTTACCAGCGGTCAGGGCGGTGCCAAATTATGACCTTAGTAATTTGGAGTGAAGCAAGGTAACCCGCTAAGGTGACAATGGTGTTGGAAGCGGCGGCAGGGCGAGGATGCGGCCCAAAAAGGTCTTTTGATTATGCAATCTCGTATAAGCACTGTAGTCATTAGTTTCGGGGCCCTTCTGATGTTTGTCGGCCTGTGCATGCTGTTATCTGCTGTGGGGAAAAGTTCAGATAATGATCTGCTTGGGCTTGGATTTTGTGCCTTCTCTCTGGGCGCGTTGGCCATCGCCTCAGGCATCTACCTGAAGGCGTCCGCTATGAAAGCTTCCCTTGCCGCCAGTGGACTAAAAAAAGAACCTGCTGCTGGACGCAAGGTCCGCGGAGGATGCGAAATCTGCGCCACCGAAGCTCCCGTTGTGCAATGCCGAAAGCACGAACTCCACCTTTGTGGAAATTGTCTGGCACAACACTACGATTTTCGCACTTGCGTTTATGTTCCGAGCGCGCGCAGGACGCCGAATAAGACAACTTCGAAAAATCAGGCAGCTAGGGCTACCTGGGCGTGACGTAGTCCGCTCTGAGATTTCAGCTTTCTCCTGAAGTCTTGGCTCTAGGCATGCGGCTTTAGGCTGAACCTTTCAGATCACAACCTGATAGCGATTTGTGCTCCCCGCTCCACTTCCCTCTCTTGCAATCTGCCATGTAAGATTGAGCTTCTTCATGGCTTCTTCCACCTACTCTCGACACAACAATTCCATTCCTCTGGTGGCATTTGCGATCTCTACTCTGATCAGCGTCTCGCTTTTCATAGTTCCGGCATTCATTATTCGGCCGTTCAAGTTCCAAGCTCCGCGCTCTCTTTTGTGGGCCCTGGCCGTAAAGCATCAGGCTCCTTTGTGGACGGTTCTATTCGCCATCGCAACTTCAATACTTGCTGTCGCGTTATGGTCCCGCGTGTCTTCCCTCGGGAGGGCTCTCATGGCTGTAGGCGTATTTCTCACAATCGGTGCTGCCGTGATGTCGCGCGTGGATTATTTCGAGTGGATGTTTCATCCCATTGCGAGCGCGGGATATGAGCCTGCCGCTTCCGTGAAACTTGATTCATCCGAAATGGTGATGGCCGTCAACATAAGCAACGACGCACGCGCGTATCCCATTCGCGAGATGGCCTACCACCATGTGCTCAACGATTACGCGGGTGGCGTGCCTATCGCCGTAACTTATTGAACGCTTTGTCACACCGGTCTGGTGTGGAAGCGAGTGTTAGATGGCAGAACTTTTCATTTCCGCCTGGCGGGAATTAACAATCAAAACTTTTTGATGACGGATGAGGAGACCGGAAGCTGGTGGCAACAGATCACCGGCAAGGCGATCTTCGGACCGGAAAAAGGACAGACGCTTGAGCCTGTCCCCAGCGATGAATTGACATTCGGATTGTGGAAACAGGAGTCTCCGGCGGGCCAGGTGCTCTCGCCCGTTGCGAAGTATGCCGGTAAATATGAAAGCAACTGGGAGCCAGAAGTTCAGAAGCTCCCGGTGGTAATTAGTTTTCCTGGCACGGCGCTGAAATCTCGCGACGTCGTAGTGGGGCTCGAAAGCGAAGGCGAAAGCCGCGCCTATCCTCTCGATAAGATCATCAAAGAGTCTCCCATACAGGACCGTTTTGCCGCGGTCCCCGTCTTACTGGTCGTTGGTCCCGACGGAAAATCAGTTCGTGCATTTGTAAGCCGCGTAAACGGTGCGGATGTAGAGTTTTTTCGCCTCACTGGCGATGCCGAAAAGAAAGAGGAAGCAAACCCAGGTAAGAATTGGACCCTGATTGATTCAGCCTCGCACAGCGAGTGGAATTTTCAAGGCTGTGCGGTCGCGGGCGCGCAGAATGGGAAATGCCTAGAGCGTTTGAATCCGATCAAGGACTACTGGTTTGATTGGCGAAACTATCATCCACGCACAACTATCTTTGGACACTGAGTTAAGCAAATAGCGCGCACATCGCAGGGAGATTCTCTTTGCCTGACATCAAAACTATCTTCTGGGACATCGGCGGCGTGCTACTTAACAACGCCTGGGACCACACGGAGCGCGAACAAGCTCTGCAACGGTTCCATCTGAATCCCGCAGAGTTCGACGAGAAACATCAACGAGTCGTTTCTTCTTTCGAAAAAGGCGAGCTCAGCCTGGATGAATACCTCGACCAGACGGTCTTCTATCAACCGCGCGATTTTACCAAAGCCGCCTTTAAGGAATTCATGTTCTCCCTGTCACAGCCGAATACTGATGCCCTGAATGTGGCTCGAAAAATCGCCTCTTCGAACAAATACTTCATGGCAACCATCAACAATGAATCTACCGATTTGAATCTATACAGAATCCAAACCTTCAACTTGCGAGAAACCTTCACTGTATTTATTAGTTCCTGCTTTGTGGGATTACTGAAGCCGGACGAGCACATTTATCGTCTGGCACTTTCGTTACGCCAGGGAACTCCTGAGGAATGTGTGTTCATTGATGACCGCCCCGCAAACCTCGAACCGGCGGCCAAGCTGGGAATGAACGTAATTCAAATGAAGGACGCCGAACAGCTTCAACGTGAACTGGAGAGAATGCAAGTAACTACATGATTCTGGAGTGCTAGAGTTTTCTCACCGGTAGCGATATCACGCTTTTCCCTGCCCCCGGTTGCGGCCCAACCTGAAGGTTTAGATCGCTTGACCACGAGTCGCAGACAATCTTCCACTCCCCGGCAGTTCGCGTCGAGATAATCAGATATTTGCCACGCTCCTCACGCCGTTTGCTCATCGCTACCGGGACCACCATCTTGCTCCGGCCTGCCTCGTAGGCCACATCGCCAAAGACATCCACCCGCAAGGCTTCAAGTTCTACTTCACCCAGTCCCGCTTCGAGCGCGCTAAAAAGAAATTCACGAATGGCGGCTGTCCCACGAATCTGAGGCACGTTCGGCCGCAACACGAGCGCATCCGTGGCATAGAGTTCCACGAGATCGTCCAGATGCCGAGTATTACAGGCCACCGACCAATCTTGAGCCAACTTTCTGACTGCCGTTTCTGCGCGGTTCGAAGGCGCTCCTCCAATTACCGCGCGTGGTCGAGGCGCATCTTTTGACGCTGGCCCCGAGACGTTCTGAAAAGGTTGTGAACCTTCAGGCGACAAATAATGGTGATAGTGATGGTGGTAATGATGTTGGCCGGCAGGAGCTGCCGCAGTGCTCGGTCCAAGTGGCAGAGAAGATTCGATAGTTATCGCCTCCAGAGACGGTGCATTCGCAGTCTGGATCGGGATCCCGCAAGACCCGCAAAACTTGTGGGAAGGTGGATTCCCGTTACCGCAAACCTCACAGGCGCGGCCTTCTTCCACTTCTCCCACCAACTCCATGCCTCGAGTGGCTGCCTCACCCGCGACGCGCTCGATCGCCTGACGAGCCGCAGCTACGTCGTCATTCCCTGGCTTTGGACGGCGGAGGTCATATTTCATACGAGTAAAGAAGTCGTCCACTTCTTCGTTGTGGATCAGCTCTTCCTCAGAAGCCTTACTCTGCAAGTCGTCGAACGCGTTGGATGGAATTTCCTTCGGCATGGCGCTACTACAATGTTAGATGCTAGCGGCTCGAAAACTGAACCTCAGCCTCAGATTCTACTGGAACTCCGTTGCACATGGCAGGACGATACCGCCACTGCTGCAATGTTTTCAGAATGTTGCGGCCTTTCTCTTCAACCGAGCTTTCAAGGATGAGCGGGCTCTCAACTTCGCCTTGTCTACCGACAATGAAACTGACTGTCACTCGGGGCAGCGAATAGGTCGCCTCCATGAGCGGGTTAGGAGTGGCGAGAGCTTCGGGATCATGAGCGGCCGCACAATTGTCCGCCATCAAAAGCCGACGAATAGTGGTATGCGAGATAGGGCGCAATTCGAGCTGTACCGAGTTAGCTTGCGTCCGAAATGTTCGTTGCGAGGCCGATGGAGTTACCAATCCGTCGCAGAAAAGTGGCATCACAAGAAACGTGCTTAGAATGGACAATATTTGCAGCCACGAGCTATTCGTCGAGGAGATGCCCATATTCGAATCACCGAACGCCTACTATGTCGGTTAAGGAAGGGCATTTACACTACCGTATTCGGCTTTCTCGAAGTTGGTGCGGATTCATAGACTTACAATCGCCATACGCAAATGCGAAATGCTGATGAGGGAAAACTCTTGCAGATTCTCTGGGGAGAAAGTCACGAGACAATCGCTTCACGTGCTGTATCTTGGTGAGCCGGCGACAGAATGCCTAAGCACAAGCAACCGCTGAATATCGCATTAATCGGACAAGGCTTCATGGGGCGCGTCCACTCGAATGCCTTTCGCCAGGTCAACTTCTTTTTTGATACTCCCTATGACGTGAGTTTGGGGGTCCTTTGCGGTCGCGACTCCCAAAAGCTTGAGGCCAACGCTTCCAGTTGGGGATGGAAGGAAACGGCACTCGACTGGCGGCAGGTGATCGAGCGCAAAGATATTCACGTGGTTGATGTGGCCGTCCCGAATTCGCTGCACGGACCCATAGCTATCGCGGCAGCCCAAGCCGGCAAGGTCGTACTCTGCGAAAAGCCTTTAGCCATGTCGCTCGCTGAAGCCCAATCCATGGCGGACGCGGCCAGGAATGTCCCGAACCTGATCTGGTTTAATTACCGGCGTGTACCGGCGGTGAGCTACGCGAAACGTTTGATCGAAGAGGGACGTCTGGGAGAGATTTTTCACTACCGGGCGACTTATCTGAATCAATCGGGCAACGATCCATCAAAGACTTCAGGCTGGCGCTACCGCCGAGAAGACTCCGGCAGCGGCGTCATCGGAGATCTGCTCTCCCATTCTGTGGACCTCGCTCTCTACCTCAACGGAAAAATCTCGCAACTGAATGCCATGACACATACCTTCGCGTCGGGACGCGACGTAGACGACGCGGCACACCTCATGGTGAAGTTCGCCAATGGTAGTGTCGGCGGCTTCGAGGCAACCCGCTACGCCGTCGGCTATAGAAATCAGAACACGTTTGAAATCCACGGATCACGCGGGATGCTCCGCTTCAACCTCGAAGACATGAATCGCCTGGAATTTTTTGATGCCTCTGATAAACCCAACCTGCAAGCTCCCCGCAGCTTGCTTGTCACTGGCCCCAATGAACCTTATTCCGATAATTTCTGGAAGCCGGGGCATCTTCTGGGATACGAACATACCTTCATTGCGACCTTGGGAGATTTCCTGCATGCGATCGCGAAAAAGGACGCGTTCCACGCTAATTTCGAGGATGGAGTTGCGGTCCAGCGAATACTTGATGCTACCGAAGAGTCGGCGCGAACTCGCAGTTGGATA
>JBEEGK010000331.1:0-4749 GCA_041166845.1 Acidobacteriaceae bacterium | reverse complement strand
ACCCCCGGCGAAGTGCGGCTGCTCACTTGACGAGTGACATTTCCTCAATCGCTTTCACCAGTCCGGGTATGTCGTAGTCTTGCGCTTCTATGTCTACCGGAAGGCCGTGCTCCCGAAGGGTTGCTGATGTAATCGGTCCGATGGAGGCCAGTTTGATTCCCGTCAGTTGCGTTCTGAGTTCTGGCGATACGGCTGGAGTTGTTTGCAGCAGCGCCAGAAAGTTTTTAACGGTGGAAGAACTGGTGAAGATGATTACGTTGGGACGAACATTTGCATCCTGCATTATTTCTCTCAGCCTGATGCGCGAAGTGGCAGGAATTACGGTTTCATAGGCTTCCACGACATCTACCGCCGCCCCTAGTTTTCGCAATTCGTCGGGAATGACATCGCGCGCGACTTTTGCTCGCGCCAGCAGAACACGCTTGCCCTTAATCAGCGGACGTAATTCACGCACAACAGCTTCGGCAACATAATGTTTGGGGAGTACATCAACTGCCATCCCCCTCTCTTCGATTACCTTTTTTGTTGCTGGCCCAATGGCGGCGACCTTCAAATGCATGAACTGATGGTTAGCAACTCCGAAATGTTTCAAGCGGTCCCAGAAGGCTTCCACACCGTTCACGCTGGTCAACACGAGCCAGTCGTATGCCGCCAGATTTCGAATCGCGTTATCGAGTGGTTGGGAGGAACGAGGAACTTGAATCTCAATGAATGGAATTTCGATTACATCCGCGCCCAGCTTGCGTAACCGAGAAGAGAGCGCGCTCGCCTGGTGCTGGGCACGTCCTACAAGCACCCGTACGCCTGTCAATGACAGCGCTTTTGCGGAAGGCAGCCGGTCATTCTTCATGAGGATTCAGGTTGCGCTGCGTCCGTAAACTTCGTCGAGAATCTCGGTACCACCACGACGGAGAAGCGCCTCCGCCACCGCTTCTCCGACGCTGACGGGATCGGCGCCACTTCCCCATTCGCGCAATATTTTTGTACCGTCGGCGCGCGCAACAACCCCTGCGAGTTGTAGAACCCCATTGTTAAGCT
Source organism: Acidobacteriaceae bacterium (assembly GCA_041166845.1). GTDB lineage: Bacteria > Acidobacteriota > Terriglobia > Terriglobales > Acidobacteriaceae > JALYIM01. The sequence goes on along the minus strand of JBEEGK010000331.1, from coordinate 3,711 downwards.
CGGCCAGGGCGCCGATCGGGACCTGGCATCCGCCGCCCATCCGGTTGAGCAGAGCACGCTCGCAAGTAGTGGTGTCCCGCGTGTTCGCATCATTCAAAAAGTCCAAATGTTGTTTTACGGCGGAATCGCCAGCGCGAATTTCGATGGCTAGCGCTCCCTGCCCGGCCGCGGGACACATAGTCTGTGCGGGCAGAACCTGCTTAACGAATTCCGTTTTTCCCAGTCGATTGACTCCCGCTGCGGCAAGAATAATGGCGTCGTATTCAGCGGCCTCCAGTTTTCTCAAGCGAGTATCCACATTGCCGCGCACCGGATGAACATCGAGGTCCGGACGAAACGCCTTAAGCTGCGCGGAACGGCGCAAGCTGCTCGTACCAACGCGGGCCTCTTGCGGTAATTCGGCAATAGATGCGAACCGCAAAGAACAAAACACGTCGCGAGGATCTTCTCTTTGCGGAACCGCGGCAATTTCGAAGCCCGGCGTTAGCTCGGTGGGTAAGTCTTTCAAGCTGTGGACTGCCAAGTCCACGCTGCCTTCTGCCAGTCCCTCTTCGATTTCTTTGGTAAACATTCCCTTGGTGCCGACATTCACGAGAGACACGTTAGTAATTTTGTCGCCCGTAGTCTTGATGACCTCGATAACGACATCATGCCCGCGACCTCGAAGTAATTCAGCAATATAGTTGGCTTGCCAGAGTGCTAACTGCGAACCCCTTGACCCGATGCGAAGGTGGGCCACTAGTTCCGTGTCTCCGAATCTTCGTCTGGCCGAGACAGTTTTCGCTCCTGAAGGTTAAAAATCCGACGAAAGACGTCAATTAAAGTAGTCGCCTCGGAATCCTTGGCGGCGGTCTTCAACGCTCGTATCGGCGTGTGCATGATCTTATTGACGATACCTCGAGTCAAAGTCTCGATGGCAAGTTCCTGTTCGGGCGAAAGTCTGCCTAGCCGTCCTCGCACACGATCAATCTCCGCCTGCCTAATGGCCTCAATATGGTCCTGGAAAGACACAATAGTGGGCACAACTTCGAGAGTCTGCAGGCGAGTTTGGAACCTTTCCACTTCGGTCTCGACAATTTCTTCGGCGCGCTGTGCCTCTTTGCGACGGTCGGCAATGCTTTCGGATGCGGCCTGTTGCAGATCGTCAATATCGTAAACAAAGATTCCGTCGAGCTTATTCATCTCCGGATCTACATCGCGCGGCACCGCAATATCAATGAAAAACATTGGACGGTTCTTGCGCCGGCTGAGAAACATCTCTCCGTGCTCGCGGCGAAATATAGCATGTGGAGAGCCCGTGGCCGTAATCACAATATCGGCGCGATCGCAGTGATCGTAGAGCTCCTCGAAAAAGATGGCCTTGCCGTTGAACCTATCCGCCAACTGGACAGCGCGGTCATGAGTGCGGCTGGCAACAAAAATCGACTCGGCACCGTGCGCCAGCAAATGACGCGCCGCGAGTTCGCTCATCTTTCCTGCCCCCACTAAGCAAACCTGCTTGCCGGCGAGGGATCCGAAAATCTTTTTCGCCAGCTCAACGGCCACCGACGCGATAGAAACCGACGACGCTCCAATTGACGTCTCGGTGCGCACACGCTTGGCGACAGCGAAGGCTCGAGTCAGAAGTAAATCCAGTTGTGAGTGTGCCGTCCCCATGGCGCGTGCGTTGGCATAAGCCTCTTTTACCTGGCCGAGGATTTGGGGTTCGCCCAGCACCATGGAATCCAGACTGGAAGCAACCCGAAACAAATGCCGGACGGCGGCGCGCTCGCGATATTCGTATAACAGAGGCTCATAGGCGGTGGGGTCTATGGAAAAATAATCCCGCATGAATCCCCGCAGGTCAGCGAGGCCATTTTTAGTCTGGGCCAATACTTCGACCCGGTTGCAAGTGCACAAGATCAGACCTTCGTCTACGCCGGGATATCCCGCCAAACGCTTTAGTGCTTCTGAGAGTCGCGAATCCGGAATATCAAGGCGCTCCCGCACTTCCACGGGCGCACTTTTGTGATTCACGCCAATGAGCTGGAACTTCATGACTGCACAAACCTGTGGATAGCGCTGAAATAATTGGCTGACCACGCTACCACGGCGGCGACGAATGCACCCGTCGCAAGATAGGCCGCACGCCGCCCGCGCCATCCCGCATTCCAGCGAGTGTAAAGCATGACCATATAGACCAGCCACATCAATATCGAAAGCAGAATTTTAGGATCGAGAAAATTAACACGTCCAAAAGTAGCCTGCGCCACGACCACGCCCGCTATCAGCCCGAGCGTCATAAAGGGGAAGCCCAGCAGCAGCGAGCGGTATCCGATTTCGTCAATCACTTCCAGCGCGGGCAGCCGCGATTTCATGCTTCCTGCCTGTTTTGATTTCAGCCGCCGTTCCTGAATTAAATAAAGCTAGCTCGCGCCAAAACTAATGAAGAGCGCGGCATAGCCGGCAAAAATCAACACAATGTGAGCGAACAGCCATCCCGTGCGCAGATTCGAAGCCTGAAGAAATGGTTGCTGCCGGGTAGCGGCGAAAAAAGTCAACACGAAGACCAGCGGAAACGCCACAATCCCCGGCGACGTTGTCCGGTAGACCGCGAACACAATCATGAATGCGGCCATTACAAAAAGGGCGAGAAAGGATTCCGGATTGTGCACCGCAGTGAGTGTGAGCTGATGCGACAGCAGCACCTCATCGCACAGCGAGACGAATTGAAAGACCATCCCCAGGCTCATCGCCGGAAAAGCAAAGCGGTTCAGCAGGCCGCTGCTTCGGGTAAGGGCCAGCAAGGAAGAGATGAGTCCTACGGCATAAAAGCCGAGGGCCACTCGCAACCACAGTATGGGCATATTGTTCAGAAGGTCGGCTCCGACAGCGTCTCCGACCGTTCGCCCTGATTATAGTCTGCCCCAGGGCGGGTGCAGAGAGTGTTCGTGGCCGCCGAGAGACCTTTGCATTAGCTAGACTCCTTCAGGTTTGAGTACTTCACAAAGCAACTTGGGATCGTCCGAAATAATGCCGTCAACCTGCCATGAAGCAAGTTGACGCATCGTGTCTTTGTCATTCACTGTCCAGGCGAAGAGCTTTCGATTCGTGGCGTGGACGTCTTCAATGAGCCTATGGTTGATAAGGGTTTTTTCCGCCACGATGCAATCCACCGGCAGGTTTCGCCAACCCGCCAGTTGCGAAGCTCTTTCACAGATGATTCCCACCGGCACGGATGCACTCCTGGCTTTGAGTTCCATGACTACATCTACCAGGAAGGAAGATACGAGATAGTCCTGCTCAATCTTGTGGTGGCGCAATTCCGATAACACCGTGGTCTCAAGAGCAGAAACCTTCAGCTCGAGATTCAGGAAGGCGCGATGATGAAAGTTTCGACAAATCTCGGAAAACTCGGCGACGTCGCCCAGGTCTTTGCGTTTTGCCGCGGCGATTTTTATCTTCCCCACCTTTGGATCGTGGCATGCCACCACATGTCCGTCGTATGTACCGCGAAGATCGAATTCGAACCCGTCGCATCCATGCTGCAGCGCGAGCTCGAACGCTGCAATGGTATTTTCGCCCGCGGATGCCACCGAACGGCATCCCCGATGTCCCAAGAGTAGAGGGCGGTCATGCATCAATCACGAGTCTATTCCTGAATCTGCCTAGTGCTTTTGCACAGAGGTGCAATTAAGAAGAGTTCGTTCGCACAATAGGAACCGCTGGCCG
>JBEEGK010000330.1:0-3592 GCA_041166845.1 Acidobacteriaceae bacterium | reverse complement strand
CAACTGTCTTGGTCGCGCTCGGAACGTTCAAGAGAGGCTCGGTGGACGTTCCAATCGTCTGCGGTGTAACGGTCACCTACCCAGGCGGGACGACTCAGCGCTTTGATCGCTTAAGCGATTTGCCCGTTGAGTTGCATCGTCCACTACCCAAAGGACCCCAAGATATACCTGCTCCCGGCGGGGCCTTAGATAGAATCCAGTGAGGTACCAAAAGATCTGGTGCGCCCGGAGAGATTCGAACTCCCGACCTACAGCTCCGGAGGCTGCCGCTCTATCCATCTGAGCTACGGGCGCGCCGTTTGAACGATGTCATCCAGTGTACAGTCTTAACTTTGCGTCATCAAATTGCGCAGAGAAAGTGCGCTTTGAGGTAGTTCTGTCTCCCGGGCGCGCGGAGGTCCCTATTCCCCAGAGGTCGCAAGATGTAATAGGGATGGTTGGACTCACGCGCCGCTTCGTTCCGAAGAGGCGCTCTCGCTCAGCATGACAGGAAATTAATTTAGTAACGGCCTCGTCCACCACCACCGCCGTGACCACCGCGGCCTCCGCGATCTCCACCTTTGTCGCCGCGATCGCGTCCGCCACCTCCACCGCGTTCTACCTTCGGACGCGCTTCATTTACATTGAGCGTGCGTCCGCCAATCTGGCTGCCGTTGAGAGCGGCTATCGCTTTTTCGCCTTCCTCAGCATTTGTCATTTCGACGAAGCCGAAGCCGCGCGAGCGTCCGGTGTCACGGTCGGTCATGATGCTGACGCGATCTACTTGTCCATGAGTGGCGAAGAGTTGCCGCAGTTCGTCTTCGGAAGTATTGAAATCCAGGTTGCCAACAAAGATATTCTTCACGCGATGGCCTCGGAATGGGCTATCTGAAATTGCTGACTTCGGCGAAGAAGCAGTGGCTGGTTGGCCGCGCTGAAGGGCCGGAGCTGGCGAAAAGTCAAATGCGGACGAAGTATAGCAGGTCTGGTTCGGTGACAAACAATTCCGAAGCGTCGCGCAAAATACGCTTTTTGTTCGCCGGACATGTAAGCCCCAACCGGGGCGTTTCTGGCGCTAGTGCGCCTCGGCCGTGGCCAGCGAGCCCTTCTTGCGCTGATTGGCTTGCAGCACTTTCTTACGAAGGCGGAGTGATTTCGGCGTGACTTCGACAAACTCATCGTCCGCGATGAATTCGATGGCCTGTTCCAAATTCAATTGGCGATACGGAACCAGGCGAACGGCAATATCAGCCGTAGATGAACGCATGTTGGTGAGCTTTTTCTCTCGCACTACGTTCACATCGAGGTCGTTGTCTTTGGCATTTTCGCCAACGATCATCCCTTCGTAAACGTCAATCGTCGGACCGACGAAAAGTTCTCCGCGTTCCTGAAGATTGTAGAGAGCATAAGGAGTCGTCACACCATCGCGATCGGAAATCAGGGCGCCGGTGAGACGATGCGGAATCTCGCCTTGCCATTCGGTGTAGCCATCGAACAGGGAATTCATCACTATCGTGCCGCGAGTGTCGGTCAGCAACTGTCCGCGAAGCCCGATCAGGCCGCGGCTGCCGACGCGGAACTCGATACGGACGCGTCCGTAGCCGTGATTGTGCATGTTGGCGACTTCAGCCTTGCGGGTGCCAAGCTGCTCCATGACGACCCCGACGAATTCCTCGGGGACGTCCACGGTGAGAAGTTCGATCGGCTCCATCAGCTTTCCGTCCACGCGCTTGGTTACGATTTCGGGTTTACCGACCATCAACTCGTAGCCTTCGCGCCGCATCATTTCAATGAGGATGGATAATTGCAGCTCGCCTCGTCCCATGACCACGAAAACGTCCGTGGCCCCGGTGTCTTCCACTCGCAGCGAGACATTGGTCAGCAATTCTTTCTGCAAGCGGTCACGCAGATTTCTGGATGTAACGTAAGTTCCTTCGCGTCCGGCGAACGGAGAATTGTTTACCGTAAATTGCATCGCAATGGTTGGCTCGTCAATTGTGATCGGAGGTAGGGGCGCGGGATTGATGGCGTCGGTAATGGTTTCGCCAATCGTGATCCCTTCGACTCCGGCGACGGCGATGATGTCGCCGAGCGTGGTCTCGGTAATGTCAGTTCTTTTTAATCCGGAAAAAGAAAACAGTTTGGTGATTTTCGTTTTATGCAGCGTGCCATCCAGTTTGGCGATGGCAACGTCTTCACCGGTCTTCATGGTGCCGTTGAAAACGCGGGCGATGGCGAGGCGTCCGAGATAGTCGCTGTAGTCGAGATTGGCGACCAGAATTTGCAGCGGTCCAGCGGCATCGCCTTCAGGTTGCGGGATGGTATTCAGAATCGCCTGAAACAGAGGTTCGAGGTCCGTGCCTCCACCCTTCATGTCGGTTGAGGCGGTGCCGGCCTTGGCATTGGTGTAGAGCACGGGAAAATCGAGCTGATCTTCAGCGGCGTCAAGGTCAATAAACAGATCGTAGATTTCGTTGAGCACTTCTTGCGGACGCGCATCCGAGCGATCAATCTTGTTGATGACTACGATGGGCGGAAGCTTCGCCTCCAGAGCCTTACCCAGTACGTAGCGAGTTTGCGGAAGCGGACCTTCGCTGGCATCCACCAGCAGCATGACTCCATCCACCATCTTCAAAGCTCGTTCCACTTCGCCGCCAAAGTCGCTGTGGCCGGGTGTATCCACGATATTGATCTTTGCTCCCTCATGAAAAACGGCCGTATTCTTGGCGAGGATGGTGATGCCGCGCTCGCGCTCGAGTTCGTTCGAATCCATGACGCGCTCGATGAGGTGTTCATTGCTGCGAAACGTGCCGCTCTGCCGGAGCATGGCATCCACGAGCGTGGTTTTGCCGTGATCAACGTGCGCGATGATTGCTATGTTGCGAATTCCTGAACTCAAAGTGAAATTTCCTTCCTGGTGCTGGTGACGATCGGGCGGATGCGGAATCCGCAGGTGACGAGTCTTATTACTCTGCTTCTACTACTTTACTATGACAAGCGCTCTTCTCGTTATGAATGGCTGGTGAATAGAGGAAAACGGAGGTCTGTTCGGTCCCTTATGGAAGGGGTACCGGTTCGGCGGCGATTTCACTTCTCGCTGCGGCGCCGACGCGCAGGCGGTACCAGATAAGGATAAGAAGCAGCGAGAACAAGAAAATAATGGTTGAGATGGCGTTGATTTCGGGAGTGATGCCGCGGCGCAGCCGCCCCCAGATTTCGAGTGGAAGAGTGTTGTCGCGTCCAATGAGGAAGAAGCTGACCGCGATCTCATCCATGGAGAGGGTGAAGATTAACAGTGCAGCGCCAATAATCGAGAGCCGCAGGTTAGGAAGAGTAACGCGCCAGAAAGTTTGCCAATAGTTAGCTCCCAGATCGAGGGAAGCTTCCTCCTGTGCGCGATCAAGTTTTTGTAGTCCCGCGAATACTTCGGTTGTTGCCACCGAGATCAGAGCGGTACCGTGTCCGAGAATGATGGTGAGCAGTCCGAGCTTTCGATCAGCCTGGCGAAACAGCATTAATAAAGAGAGGCCAGTGATGATGCCGGGCAAGATCAGAGGCAGCAGAACGAGTCGGCGGAAGAGTGCTTTACCAGGGAAGTTGGCGCGATCTAATG
>JBEEGK010000329.1:0-11058 GCA_041166845.1 Acidobacteriaceae bacterium | reverse complement strand
TCTCCTCGCCTTTTAATCCTCTTGGATACCCTGTTCCGTCATACTTTTCCTGGTGGGAATAAACAATTTCCGCAGCCTCGGTCAGGAATGGAATTCGCCGTAGCATCTGGTATCCGTGATAGCAATGCTCGCGCATGATGTCGGTTTCAGCAGGCGTCAGCGCTCCTGGTTTACGCAGAATGGAATCAGGAACCGCGATCTTTCCGATATCGTGGAGAAACGCGCCGCGAGCAATCACGCGAATCTGGTCGGCTGAAAGTCCCATAGCACGCGCGATCGCGATAGTGAATGCTGTGACCCTCTTGGAGTGTCCCTCTGTTTCAGCGTCTTTGAGATCGAGCGTATCGCCCAACGCCTGTAGCGTCATGTCATACGAGCGCTCTAGTCCACTTACGGCTTTCCTCAGCTGCTCGGTGCGGGCCGTGACCAGGGATTCCAAATTGGTCTGGTAGGCGCGATTTTCCAGCTTAAGGCGGCGATTCTCCAAAGCTCGGCGGACGGTGGCCAGCAACTGCTCGCGCTCAAATGGCTTGAGCAAATAATCGTAGGCGCCGTTGCGGATGGCCGCTAGCGCGACGGAGATGTCGTGCACCGCCGTGACCATCACCACCGGCATATCGGGAAAACGTTCCTTGGTGCGCTCAAGCAGTCCGATCCCATCCAACTCAGCCATCATCAAGTCCGACAGCATCAGTTCGAAATCTTCCCCGGAATCCAAAATAGCGAGCGCTTCGAGACCTGATCCGGCCTGCCGGCATTTGTAGTTGGCCGCCGTCAGCATGGAAGTAACAATGTCTCGGATGGGTTCTTCGTCGTCTACAACCAGTATGCGGTCGGCGGGCATTGGGAAAAATTCAGTGTAACCGATTCTATCTCACGTTCGAGTGCCCAAGGTAACTATCAAGCTCAGGAAAGCTCAGTAGTAACCGAGGGTCCCGTGCTATTAAAGGAAGTAGCGCCGAAGTGTGCAGCGTAATGTATACCTCCATCTTATGTACGTGGCAGGTGTTCGATGGCCTTGGTATGCCTCGATTAGTGGCTGAGGAGTCGGCCGCCCTTGCCGTTGTGGCTGCCAGCTTGCTGGTCTTTCGCACCTTCCGCGAACGCTACCTTTTGGTTTGGATTGTCGGCTGGCTGGCTTACTTTGTCTCCCGCTGGACGTTGCACGGGCAAGAAAGCGCCCCTGTTCCAACATATCTCAACGCAATTTCGCAGGCAGAATTTGTTCTCGCAATCTGTCTCTTTGCTGCCGCGGTTTTTATCTACACTCATCGCGGGCGTCTTCTACTTCCGCTCGCCCTGACCTCTGTAATACTCATCAGCTTCGCGGCAACTCGCGCCGTGCTATGGCCCGAGATGAACAGCCTGCGGATCGTCCTCGAAGTGTCATATCGGCTAATTGCTTTGAGCAGTGCCATCAGCCTGGTCCGCTTCCGTTGGGCAAGGTGGGAACTTGGGCCCTGGCTTTTATGCATGAGCTTGTTTCTGCTCCATCTTGAGTGGGCTCCGATCAGTGCCTATTTGCCTCCTGATTCGTCGCTCATGGTGGATTTACTTTTTGGTCTGAGCATGCTGCTGGTTGCCTTCGATGATGTTCGTTCCCGAACCCGGCGATTGGTTGCAGCGAACGCGCTCACTGCATCCATAGCGGGAGCCCGCCAGAACGCGCCCGCGCTAGGAACCGCGCTCAGCGAGTTCAAATCGCTGATGGGCGCGCGAGCAGCCTGGTTGCTGACGCTCGAGAATGAGCGCGCCGTCATTGCACAGCAGGTCGGGCTTTCTCCTGATTGCCTTCGCGATCTCAGTTCAATGCCTGTCGATGAAACTTTTAAAGCGCTATTAGCTGAATCGGGACCAACCGTGGTTGCGAGTGCGACCTCGTCGGAAGCGCTTCGGAAATTCCTTGAGAAGGAACATTTCCGCCAGCTCGTAATTGTCCCAGTGTTGGGAAAGAAAGCAGTCACGGGCGCGCTCTGCCTGGGTAGCCGCCACCGTCTTTCCTATACTCCCGAGGACATAGAATTCCTCACCAGCATCGCTCGCCAGCTGGGATTGGCGGTTGAAAACTTAAAGCTGGTGGAGGAAATCCTGCGGTCTCATCGTCAATGGACGAATACGTTCGATTCCATTCAGGACGTAGTTCTGCTGCACGATTCAGAATTTCGCGTGATGAAGGCCAACCAGTCGCTCTTGCGGAAACTGGGCATGGCGCCCGCCAGCGTAGTCAATAAATTGTGCGAGGAGGTGCTGCCGCGCCAGAGTGAATGGAAAGGATGCCCCTATTGTCGCGACGTACAAAACAGATTGTATGACGGTCCCGACCCTTGCTTTGGCGGACTCTCCATGGTGTCTTCGTCTTCCTATGTGGAGCAGGGAAGTACGCAGAAGGGGACCATACACGTAGTTCGTGATATTACCGATACGCACGCGGCGGAGGAAAAATATCGCCGGCTGTTCGAACAGGTCCAGGAGGGCGTGTTCGTGGCGACTCCGGAGGGAAGACTGCTCGACTGTAATGATGCTTTCATTCGCATGTTGGGACATTCAGATCGCGACTCTCTGATGGGCCTGAATGTAAATACCGATCTGTACGCTTCTCCTGAGCAGCGTGAGACCTTCCGCAGGGAAGTTGAGCTTCACGACTTCGTGCGCACTTTTGAAGTCACTCTGCGACGCAAAGATGGCACCTTGCTGCACGCTGTGGAAAGCAGTTTTGTCACCCGCGGCAGCGATCGGGCTATCGAGCGTTACCAGGGGTTCTTGCTTGATGTAACCGAAAAAAAACAAGCGGAAGACCAAATTAAGCGGCGTAATCGCGAACTGAACGCCCTGAACGCGATGGCCGTGATTGCCACCCAATCGTTCGATCTTGATGAAATTTTGAATCTGTCTTTGCGTCAGGTGATTTCTCTTCTCGAAGCAGAAACCGGAACAATCTATTTAGCGGATTCACAAGAAGGATCGTTTAGACGGCGTGCGATGTGGGGACAGCGCAGTTTGAAGTTATCGCGTTCGCCTGAAGTTAAGTTTGGTGCTGGCTTCGGGGATTTGGTCACGCGCTCGCGAACCGACGTCATTACCGCCGAATACTTGCCGCATCTTCCTCCGGCGGTCGCTGAATTCGTTCAGACCGATGATTGCAGTTCATGGATATGGATGTTGCTCTGGGGCACCGAGAATCCAGTGGGACTTGTGGGTATCAGCAGCCGAGAAGGCCGGGAATACTCCGTTAACGACCAAAACCTTCTGGTCGCCATCGGGAGGCAGCTATCCACCACAGTGGAAAAAGTGCGCCTTTACGAAGAGAGCTGTCGGGCCTATGAAGACTTGCGGCACACTCAGGAGCAGTTGCTACAGAGCGAAAAAATGTCTGCCGTCGGGCAATTGATCGCGGGCGTGGCTCATGAGTTAAATAATCCGCTGACCGCGATACTCGGCTACGCTCAACTTTTGGAAGCCGAAGGACTGAACGAACGCGCCTCCGACTTCGTGGCCAAGCTATTCAAGCAGGCTCAACGCACGCAACGCGTGGTGCAGAACTTGCTCTCTTTTGCCAGGCAGCGAAAGCCCCACAAAGAGAAAGTGGATGTCCGGAAGGTATTGGCCGAAGCGCTTGCCCTACGGGATTATGACATCAGAGCCAATAGCATCCAGTTAATTCAAGACAGCAACACCGATGCGGCCGCAGTCACCGGCGACGCGCACCAGCTTGAGCAAGTATTTCTAAATATCATCAACAACGCTATAGATGCGATCTTGGAAAAAGGAAGCGGCGGCGCTCTTACGATTCATATATTCGAAAAGGGAGATGCAGTCCACATCGTCTTCCAGGATTCAGGCCCGGGCTTGCAGGAACCCCATCGAATCTTTGATCCGTTTTACACCACGAAAAGTGTCGGAAAGGGCACAGGGTTGGGACTCAGCATCTGTTACGGAATCGTGAAAGAGCATGGTGGGGAGATCTCAGCGCGCAATGGGGACGACGGCGGCGCGATCTTGGAAGTGCAATTACCTTCAGCAGGGCAGACATCCGCCGCAGCCGCGGAGGTCGCGCCTGCTCCGCCGCGCGAGTTTGCACTTTCAGGAAGCATCCTGCTCGCAGAAGCTGAGGTGGCAGTTCTTGAATTTGAACGCGACGTTTTATCAGGGGCGGGCGCGCGAGTAACGAGCGCCCTGAGCGCGAAGGAGTTTGAAGGACAACTTCAGGCCCAGGCATTCGACGCGATTATCCTTGATGGAAGGCTTGCGGAAGAATGGACTGCGCTGAAAACCTATGAATGGGTAAAAGACAAATATCCAGGCATGGAGCGTCATCTAATGTTTACTTTCTCGCATGCTGACGATGCCGAGATCGGAAACTTTCTGGAGTCAAACAACGTACCGTATCTGGTGAAGCCCTTCGAAGTGAGTGACCTGATCGCGACCGTCAGACAGTTACTGCAAAAATCGCTGGCCGCTGCCGCACGCTAGAATCCTGCTCACAAACCATCACGTAAACTGCGAGCGAATTCCCGCAGCGCCGATTCATTGCGCTGGTACCACATCCATTGCCCCATTTTTTTCGCGCTGACAAGCTTGGCGCGCCTGAGAATGGACATGTGGTGGGAAATAGTCGGTTGTGATAGGTGGATTCTGGCTTCGATATCGGAAGCGCAGAGACCTACATCTTTCCCTATCGAACAGCCACCGCGCTCCTTCAGCGCCTTCAGTATTTGGCGGCGTTGTGGATCGGCGATTGCGTGGAAGATTTTGCCCTGCTCCGTTTCCGAAAGTGCCATGCAGTAGCAATAAAACCGAAATTGATGAATGTCAATCTATTATTTCTTTAGAATTGGATTGTAACCGTCAGCTACCAATTTGCTTCTCGCGCCTTCCGCGTCCTTAATGTCACCGAAAGGGCCGACCTGAACGTGGAAAAGCTTATCGGCGGATGCGTTGGCGACTAAGGCGGTGTACTGCTTCTTCTTCAGGGCATCCACCAGTGCCTCGGCATCTTCCTGCTTGCTCACGGCCGCTACTTGAACATAGTAGCCATAGGCTGGTGAGGTCACGATGGGGTCGGAGATGGGCGCCTTGTTTTCCGTTGAGGCTGCTGGCTTCAAGGACTCAGGAGCAGTATCGGTATCCTCGCTTTTTTGTTCTGTTGCCTTGTGGAAACTGACATTCTTTGAAAACGCTCCAGTCTTTCCAGATTTCACAGCCGATGGGCGAACATCGCCTTCCGGCGTGTCAGGCAGAAGGTCCGTCAACGATGGCCGGGCGGACGTCCTGCCCCATGAGAATCCCATCGCAAAAAATACCGCGCAAATGATGACGAGCGCGAAGAACAGTCCCAGCATTTTGCCGGTGCCAAGAGTAATTTCAGTGTCCTGAGAAGCGCTGTTTGCCATGAAAACCTCCTGTTATTTGGGCGCGGCGGGAGTTAGTGGACCGGCGACATCCGGTTTCCCTAGCAGCTTTTGAATTCCGGAAAAGAAGTCCACCGGAACTGGGAAAATTACTGTGGTGTTCTTTTCGACTCCAATTTCCGTTAAGGTTTGCAGATAGCGCAATTGGACGCTCACTGGTTCGGTAGCGAGCAGTCCGGCTGCGTCCACCAGACGCTGCGCGGCGGCGAACTCGCCTTCGGCATGAATGATCTTCGATCGCTTTTCGCGCTCTGCCTCCGCCTGTTTGGCCATGGCGCGCAACATGGATTCCGGCATGTCCACCTGCTTCACTTCTACATTCGCCACCTTCACTCCCCACGGGGCAGTATGTTGGTCGAGGATGCTCTGCAGACGCAAATTAATTTTTTCGCGATGCGAGAGTAGTTCGTCGAGTTCCTGCTCGCCGAGTACGGAGCGCAGCGTTGTCTGGGCGAATTGCGACGTCTGATAAACGTAGTTTGAGACTTCAACCACAGCCCGTCGCGGTTCGATGACGCGCAAAAAAATTACCGCATTTACTTTCAGCGTGACGTTGTCGCGGGTGATGATGTCTTGCGGAGGGACTTCCAGCGCTTCCTGACGGAGAGAAATTCTGACCATGCGATCAATTGGCGCAAACACCAATATGATTCCCGGTCCCTTGGCGCTCTCCAGCAAACGTCCCAGACGGAAAATGACGCCGCGCTCATATTCCGCCAAAATTTTAATTGAACTTAAGAGATAGAGGAACACAACAATAATGGCGATGGTGCCGAATCCGAAGCCGAGTTCCATACGAGCCTCCAGCAAACTTTCCAGAACGCTATGCGGCGGATTGTATCGCACAATCCCATAGCTGCGGCGGCAGTTCTAATGACAACGTTGCCTGAGAAGATGCGCTATAAGATGACGGATTCGCTCTTTCGCTGAGGGGTGGCGACAGCTTCGACCTGAAGCTGCAAGCCCTCTATGCGGCGGATGATGACCTGTTGTCCGGCAGCCACGTCGCCGGATGCGGTTGCGTCCCAGAGTTCTCCGTGGACGAAAACTTTTCCCTGTGGCACGAGCGGACTTTGAGCGATTGCGAGTTGTCCTATTAGACCCTGCGCGCCGGTCACAACTTTGTCCGCGCGTGCTTTGAGGGCGATGCTCATCAGCAGGACGGTGATGATACCCAGCGGGATGCTGACCCCGAGCGCAGTCATCAGGTGCACTCGCATCTCAGGGATGGGAGAATCCACCAGCAGCAGACCTCCGAGGGTGAGGGTAGCGATTCCCCCGATGGCCAAGACTCCGTGTGTCGCGAATTTCGCTTCCAGCGCAAACAGCAGAAATGACGCCAGAATCATGATGATGGCCGCGAAACGCGTCGGAAGCAAATTCAGAGCAAAGACGGCCAGCAGGATGAAGACTACGCCCACCGTGCCCGGGACCACTGCGCCCGGATGGTTGAATTCGGTGTAAAGCGCCAGCGCTCCAATCGCCAGCAGAATAAATGAAACGTTAGGATTCATCATGTAGCCGAGGATTTGTTGCTTGAGCGTCATTTCTAAGATCCGCACTGGCTGGCCGATGAGATTAAGAGTAACGGTACGGCCGTCGAAGCGCTTCAGCGTCTTTCCTTGCATCTGGTGAAATAATTCCTGCTCGTTGGCAGCCACGTAGTCGATCAGTTTCTGCGTCAAGGCCTCCTGATCGGTGAACGACTTGGATTGCCGCACCGTAGATTCAGCCACCTCCACATTGCGGCCGCGTTTTCCAACGACGGAGCGCATCAGGGCAGCGGAATCATTTTCTATCTTCTCCTTCATCACATCGTCCATCTTGCCGCCACCGATGGAAACCGGATGCGCTGCACCGGTATTTGTGCCGGGGGCCATCGCTGCAACGTCAGCACTTTGGAGAATAAAAAATCCCGCTGAGGCTGCCCGGCTACCGCTCGGAGTGACATAGATAATTACGGGCACCGGCGACGCGAGAATCTTCTCCATGATGTCGCGCGTCGCATCCAGCAGGCCGCCGGGCGTGTTCACTTCGATTAGTAGAGCCTGATCACCGTTGCGAGTCGCCTCCGCGATGGCGCGACCTATGTACTCGTCTGTGATGGGATGAATGGTGTCGTTCACCACAATTTTCAGGATTTCGGCCGAGCAAATGTTGGGAGATAAGAAAAATGAAAGAACGCAGAGGGAACAAACAGTGACGGCAGTAGCGTGACGTAATTTGGCAAAAGCCATCGGATCAGCAGTGGCGACGCCTTTCGCGTCAGTGCCCTGCAATCGGCCACTGCAGCAGGTACGCAAAAACGGCTGTGCCAATTTTAGTCTTAGTAAAGATTGCGCGTCTTTCGAAAACTCACAGAGAGCAGCGACTAGCTGGCACGAGGGGAAGAAATGGCTGCTTGCTCGTCAGGCGTGGACGCTTCGCCTTGTTCCTTTCGTAACTCCATCCAACTGGGAAGGGAAGTGCTTCCGGTAATGAGTCTGGCTCCTCGCTCGTAAGTGAAATACGACCACGCCCATTGCAGCAATACGAACAACCGATTTCGGAAGCCGATGAGGAAGAGAACATGTATGAACAGCCACGACATCCATGCCAGCACACCGGAGATGTGGACCTTTCCGAATTGAGCGACTGCCGCCTTACGACCGATGGTCGCCAGGCTGCCCTTATCAAAATAGTGAAAATCGTGCCGAGGTTCATGCTTTAGATCCCGATTGATGTTCTCGGCGGTTGCTGTAGCTTGCTGAAGAGCAACCGGAGCAACACCCGGCAGCATTTGGCCATTTTGATCTTTTAACGAGGCCAGGTCTCCTAGAACAAAAACTTCAGGATGCCCGGGAATGCTCAGGTCAGGATTGACCATCACCCGTCCGGCTCGATCTATGGTCGCGTCCAATTTCTTGCCCAGTGGCGATGCCGCAACCCCCGCAGCCCACAAAATCACTGCCGCCGGAATGCGAGTGCCGCCCGCCGAAACCGCGGCGGCTTCGACCCCGGTGACCATGGTTGAAGTTCGCACTTCCACGCCAAGGTCGCGAAGCTGTCTCTCTGCGCTGCGCGAAAGGTCTTCAGGATATGAGGGAAGAATGCGCGGCCCGCCTTCCAACAAGATTATGCGCGTGCGTTTGGGATCAATTGACACGAACTCATCCGTGAGCACACGGCGGGCAATCTCGGCCAGCGTGCCTGCGAGCTCGACCCCAGTTGGACCTCCTCCGATCACGATGAAATTCAAGGGAACCGGCGCTTGTCCGGCGGCTACCTGCCGTTCCGCCAGCTCGAAGGCCAATAGAATGCGGCGACGAATTTCAAGGGCGTCCTCGATCGTTTTCAATCCGGGAGCGAACTGCTCCCATTCATCGCGACCGAAATAAGAGTGGCGAGCGCCCGCTGCAACAATCAGGTAATCGTAGGGAACCTCGAAGCCAGCCAGCTTTACGCGCCGCTGATCGAGATCAAAGCCCTCCACTTCTCCCATCAAGACTTCAACATTGGAATGCTTTCGCAGTATCCAGCGAATGGGTGTGGCAATCTCCGCCGGCGAAATACCAGCTGTGGCCACTTGATAAAGTAAAGGTTGAAAGGTGTGGTGGTTCTTGCGGTCTATCACGGTGACTTGTACCGGATAGCGCGCGAGCTTTCGAGCCGCAAAAAGTCCACCGAAACCCGCACCTACGATTACGACTTTGGGCATTCGCTCTGGCACTCAATCTCACTCCGCAAATTGAATTGGCAGCTACTTAAATAGATTCCGACAGGAGTCAACAAGTCAGATTATTTATTTCTACTTCTGTGCGCTCAAAGTTCCTGAAATCAAGTGTATTCATTTCTTTTCGAGATCAACATGCTGCACGTGTTGAACCGGGCGCCCGAGAAAGGCCGGTCCGAGGCGCTCAAACTTTTCAACGGAGTCCGTCACAAAGAACTCAATGTCGGATGCCTGAGAAATCTTCGCTGGGGATGAACCTGTCGCCGGCGGAGCCGACAAAAGCAAGTCACGGACGGCATGCGCGGTTGATTTCGCAGAGTCCACGATGCTGACATGTGCTGGAACCAGTTTTTGCAGTAGCGGTTTTATCAATGGATAGTGGGTGCAGCCAAGCACCAGCACGTCGGCCGATTCGAATCCATCAGAGAAAATATCTTCGAGATATATGCGCGCAACCTGTTCCGTCACAGAATGCGAGAGCCACCCCTCTTCAATCAGCGGCACAAGCAAAGGGCACGCCTTCTCTCTAACCTCGAGTCCCCGATTGTTAAGAGCTTTCAGATACGCATGACTGGCGACGGTCCCTTCGGTGGCAATGACCGCGACTCGCTTATTTTTACTTGCGTCCGCCGCATAGTCTGCTCCGGGTTCTATGACGCCAACGACCGGCACACTCGATGCGCCCTTTATTTTCCCAAGGGCCAGGGCGGTGGCGGTGTTACAGGCAATCACCAGCCACCGCGCTCCCCGTTTTTCAAGATATTGAGTGGCTTGAATTGCATAGTTGGCAACGGTTTCGGGTGACTTAGATCCGTAAGGCAGGCGGGCAGTGTCGCCGAAATAGAGAAAATCGGCGTCCGGAATAAGTTCAAGTAATGCTTTAAGAACGGTAAGCCCACCAAACCCAGAATCAAACACACCGATCACAGGACGTGAGGCGGGCATGCGTCAGCTAATCCGGCCGGATTCAGACAACGCCGCTTCGTCCCCGGTATGCCGCTGTCCGCAGCAAGGTCCCGGAGGGATCGCGGCTCCATGCGGACACGTCCGCGGATGCCCGAGGAAAGTGCAGATTTTATCTGTCGCCTCCGATGACAGAATGTGCTCGAACTTGCAGGCCTGCTGCTCGATTTCAGACTCGCTGTCCAATGCCAGGCTGTCGGTAAATAATCGCTCCGCGAGGCGATGGCGGCGAATGATATCGGCAGCGCGCTGGCGTCCGCGATCGGTTAGCTCGACAATCATGCTGCCTTCGCCGGTTGAAAACGATGTCGGCTTCAATGCGTCATGGCAGGGATTCACAAAATGTTTTCGCTGTTGAGAACTGCCGTCGTGAGGGCGGGTCGTGAGCAGCCCGAGCGTCGCCATCTTTTCGATTGCAATACTTACCGGAAGCGCGCCGTGAACTTCCATGATGCCGGTCTCTGCGGTCTCTCCGTGCTCAGCCAGCGCCCACAATTCTTCCAGGATCTCGTCGTATTGTTCTTCGTCAGCCATGGCGAATACTTCCTGAGTCGCGATCTTGCCATGATGAAGCTCGATGCGGCGGTCGGCCAACCGTGCCACCACTGGATCGTGCGTCACCATCACAATCGTGCGTCCCTGTTGATGAAGTTCGCGGATGAGCCTTAGCACAATCTCTTCGTTTGGCGCGTCGAGGTTTCCGGTGGGCTCGTCGGCGAGCACAATACTTGGGTCATTAATCAGGGCTCGCGCGATGCAAACTCGTTGCTGCTCACCGCCCGAGAGCTGCGAGGGAAGATGGTGTGCTCGCTGCTTTAATCCAACGCGATCGAGAGCTTCAAGAGCTTGTGTCTCATCCGTCATGCTATGGAAATATTGCGCCAGCATGACATTTTCAAGCGCTGTCAAATAAGGAATGAGATGGAATTGCTGGAAGATAAAGCCTATTTTCTCAGCGCGTACACGATTGAGGTC
>JBEEGK010000328.1:0-9642 GCA_041166845.1 Acidobacteriaceae bacterium | reverse complement strand
CTTGCTTACTTAACGGAAGAAGGACAGCGGCTGCCTGTTTAAATTGCTGAGTGACTGCATCCAAATGCTGCTTTTGTTGGGCAAGAACCTTCACATCTTCGGAGTCTGCCTGATTGACTAGCGTGTCCCCGGCTCGGATGAAACTTTTGATTCTGGCGACCAATGGGGTCCGTATGACTTTCTGCTCTGCAATTAAGCCGTCCGTGGCCGCAATTTCTTGTTTCAGTAAGCGCTTTTTCCGGGAGAGTCTGATCAGATCTGCGCTCAATCCCCAGATTCCCGAAGGTTGCTGGTGTCCCACCAAGGGAGACGCTTTAGCGGTAGACTGCTGCGACGCGGCGTCGTTCTCGGGGGCATTTGCAGGAGCAGCCAAGGCAGCAGGTACAGACCGTGCCAGCTCTTCAATCTGAGCGCGAAGTCCAGTGGCGCCGAAGCCATTGGCGCTGTTCCCGCTGATGAAATCCACCATGCTGTGAAGTGCGTCGCGGCGGGCCTGGAGCATCGCCAGCTCGCTCTCGGTCTCCGCCAACGTGGATTGCAACGACCGTCGCTTGCCAGGAGGAGCAGCTTCCAGTTTGCGCCGAAACGATTGCACCTCGCCTTCGGAAAACTTGACTTGCTCGTCGGCTTGCTGTGCAGCCTGTACGAGGGTTTGGTATTGAGACAGCGCTGTTTGACTTTCAGACTTATCCGCTCTGGCATGCTTCGACTGCGTCTGCTCTTCCTGGCGCGCAAAATCGAATGCCATTCGGACTACTTGGTTGGCAAGACGACGATTTTCCTCGGCGAAAGTTACATCCCCCGGCTCGGTGGCAATCTCCTGCTCAGTTGTAGTGTGGCGGTACCAGCCGATGGTCGAGGTTAGAAACTGAATGATCTCTTCCGGCTTCAGCGGAGAAGTGGCAGAGGCTGAATCCTGACTGGATGGAGGAGACTCGGGCTTCGCACCTTGCGTAGCGCCGGCAGAAGGCGGCGTGGGAGTGGCACTCTGCGGAAAGCCCACAGCTAGCAAAAGCCCCACCGCAGCAACACAATTGACCAGATACTTGAAGGGCAGCACAGCAAAAAGCGATTTGGAATCCCGGAGAGAATATTTTGTGAAAAAACGCATGATAAAAATCAATCGAATTCAGAAAAGAAAATTTGCGGTCAACCTGCGGACTTTAGGTGCTCTGAAACATCTGCGGAAGTGTTGGTTCGCAGCGGCATAAATCTATTGGGGTGGGAGACGGGAATTGAACCCGCAACGTCCGGAGCCACAGTCCGGTGCTCTGCCGATTGAGCTACTCCCACCGTACTTCGCTGATTATAACAACTCAGGTAGACGATGTCAGAGAAGCCGGGGAGGGCGATCAGGCGCGGCCGACGCCAACGTATTCGAACCCCATGGCGCGCAGGCGGACGGAATCAAGCAAGTTCTTACTATCTACGATGAGCGGACGCTTCAGCAGGTGCTTCACGCGGTCGAAATCGAGGCTGCGAAATTCGGGCCATGCTGTTCCGATGACGAGTGCGTCCATGCCTTCGGCGGCAGCATAAGCCGTCTCGCAATAATGGACCGTCCCATTCAGTTCGAAACGCGCGTCTGGGATGGCAACTGGATCGTATGCGTTGACCTTTGCGCCTTTCGCAACCAGACTTCGCGCCAGCCGCAAAGAAGAGGAGCCCGCGACGGAGTTCGTGTTTGGTTTGAAGGCGAGGCCAAGGATTCCTACGTTTTTATTTTGTACCGACTGCATGACGCCGGCTAGCTTCTCTACGAGATGCTCGGCCAGATTGTGATTTACGTCGCGGGCCGCGCTCAGAACTTTCAGAGAGACGCCGTTATTCTGTGCCAGCTGAACCAGCGAGTCCATGTCGGACTCCGCGAACAACCCGCCCATCCCGGCTCCAGGCTGCAGGCAGCGAGGAGCGATTTTTTTGTCGAGTCCGAGAGCAAGCGCGAGGTTAACGGCGTCTGCGTTTACTTTTTCACACAACGCGGCCAGCTCGTTAATAAAAGAAATCTTGGTTGCAACGAACGCTGTCGCCGCCTCACGCAGCAACTCGGCAGTCTCGTGATTGGTGACGATGACGGGAACTCCGCGCATCACCAGAGGATGAAAGATATGTTTGATGGCCTGAACGGCGTCACTCGAAGTAGTGCCGAGAACGATGCGATCCGGCCAGTTAAAGTCTTCCACAGCGCAACCGGGAGTGAAGAAAACCGGCTCAGAAACTAAAATCGCTTTCAATCCCGCTTCATGCAGCCGCTTCTCGATCGCGGTCGCTGTTCCCACTGCGACTGGAGTGGCGATTGCGAGAATTGGAGGCTTAGGAGCAAGCTTCGCGATTTGCATCGCCAGCTCGGACAACTGTTCCGGCGTATCCTCGGCAAGAAATATCAGCCGTGCCTTGCGGGCAAAAGACTCGATGTCGGTTGAATAAGCCAGGCGTCCTGCCCGGACATTGCGCTTAATCACTTCGTTCAGATTTTTTTCGTGGAAAGGAACCAGGCCCTGCGCCATTTCGACCACGCGGGAACTATCTGGATGGCAGCAAGTTACGGGTGTTCCGAAATCAGCCAGACAGGCGGAAATTACCGTGCCTAAATAGCCTGCTCCGTAAACACCAATCTGCATAGCTCCTCCGGCGACGGCATCTTCTGTTTCGCCTCAAACGCAGCGACCAGAAAGGCTTCCACCTAACTATTAATTACGCTGCGATTCCTTTATTGGCAACGCACGAGAGGGACATGTACCTTCGCGAAAGACGATGCATTTTCAGTGCCGGAATGTCTACTGTGTTTGGCAATACAAGGCAGATGAAAGATTTAGGCGGTAAGTTAGCGGCGGACCAATCTGTTGCCCAAGGGTACAGCGGCAAGGTCAATCCAATGATTCGGCCCGTCCTCCCGCACAAACGTGAGTTCTTTGATATGTACGGAGCGGCTGCCCTCGAATCCTGCCCACAAACGGCGAGCGGTCAAGTACGCTTGCTGCGCCCGGGCTTCGTCCGACAACTTCACGATGGTCAAGTGCGGCATGTAAGGCCACTGTTCTACGCACGCCAAGGCATTGGTATTGAGACGATCGTGGAGTTCACGCATTTTGTAAGCCGCGTGGGCGACACGAACAAATACAGTCGGAGTAATTGGTATGAAGGTTTCAATTTCTCCCAGGCTGACTTCGAAGGGATCAACGCGCCCGCAAATTTCTTCCAGCGTCTCGAGCGCAGAAGATTCGCTGCCAAGTAAAAACCGAGGGGGAAGCAAAGTCAGATGGGCGGCGAAGTGAGGAAGCTCTGGATGTAGTTCCCGCCGCAGTTGCTGCACAAATTGTGCGGCCGGATCGGTAACGTACGACACCAGGGCGAAGCGCGGGGACGGCATCATGAATAGGAAATTATACCCCTGTGCCGTGCAGAGACGTCGCGTGGGGGCGAGTAAGGGGAGAAAGCAGGTCGGCTATAATTCAATCTAGGTTGTTTTAAAACAGTCGGGGCGTAGCGCAGCCTGGTAGCGCACCTGCCTTGGGCGCAGGGGGTCGTAGGTTCAAATCCTATCGCCCCGACCAATAAACAATCACCTGGCGGTCTTCCAATCAGTGTTCGCTTGCTTGGGCGGGGATCCTTTGTGCCCCGGGGTTAACGCCCACCTCTGGCGTTAACGTGGGTTAAGGAATATTCTCACGCAGATTGCCCTCTGTAATGAGGGCAGGATTCCCAGGTCATCGTCCAAAGGACGGACGCGAACCTGGGGCACCGGGCAATCCCGTCATTTTTATGGATCCATGGCGAAATGAAATGAACGTCGTCGGGCCTCCGCAATAGGAACGTGAGACACCGGTTTCAGTCGAGTCTGAGGAACGAAGGATCACGGGGTGGCAATTATGGATGCGCGGCAGCTTGCAATGATGTTAGTCATAGCCGTTGTGGTGGTGGGAACTTTGACAGTGCGTTACAGTCGGCGGCTGTTTCTAAGACGGATGACGGAGCGGCGATAATTGGCGTCATAGCTGCACTGGCCGGATACCTAACTATGGTGGGCTATGCCATTCCTGCTTTGGGAGAACTCAGGTCACCAAGATTAAGACCTAGTTACAACAGTACCTGGCGACGTGCTCATCTGGATTGTTTGTCTCGCCTCGATAGTCCTCGCGGTACGATTTCTTCTCTACGCAGCCCGACCCCCGAAAGCTAGATCGAATGTGCCTTACGAAGTCATGATGAGCGCCGCTGCACCTGAGTTCACCGTTGCCGCAAACAACAGCTGGTGGGGAACCAATTCTGGCGGGTGGCCCGGCCTTTCGCGCTCTTGCGAAGGCCGGGGCTATGCCAGCTCAACTTGAGCTCAAAAGGAACAGCAGTTTCCAGTGTTTATTCCCCAAGCATGAGGTCGCTCGGGCGAGCCTTGTCCTACCTTCTGCGCTCGTGTTGATCAAAATACCTTTCTCCCTCTTCGACTTGGTGGATGGCCTGATTTACAAGTTCTAGCGCACGCTCTCGATGCCCGCCCTTGTTCGGTGCCGCTCTCTCTAATTCAGCTTTCGCTTCGCGCAGATGTCCATAAGCGGCGCTCATGTGCGGCTCATGTCTCGCCTCATCTGCGTTTTGGGGTGGATGTCCGACCGAATAAAGGCTCAAGCACAACAATACTGCCAATGTGCTGCCGATTGTGGCAAGTTTCGTACGCATAATATTCCTCCTGTTTTTGCTTTTCACACTGAGGCATCTCAGAGGATATTGCTATTTTTTGGGTTGCCTTTGGGCGGGCAAAAACGACATTTTTTCTTCGTTTCCATGAAATGGCGGTAGCCAACTTCTGAGAGACGAGATGCAGCGAATCGTCAGAGGCGCGCAGTAAACGGGTTGGCGTCGCAGGGCCTGTAGCGCGGAGAAGACTGCACTGGCTAATGTTTAGAGTAGTACAAGAGACTGTCCAGATAACCTTCTACCAGTAACTAAAATTCAACTTATCGAGCCAGATGGAATAGGGTTCCTGTAGGCGGTTGCCGTCCTGCTGATAGTTAATCGTAACCCCGTACCAAGTGCTCGACGTGGGATTTTCCACGTGATTCAGTACCGCTTGTTTGCCGTTCATAGTGATCGATTGATAGAGTAACTGGTTTTGTGCGGTGCGCTGTACTTGGATGACGACGTGGTTCCATGAATTGTTGACCGCGTTGCATGCCACTCCAGTCGGAATCCATGAATGGTTCTGGTTGTCCCAGATATCCCATTCGTTGCCGCCGGCGATGCGGCATTCGTGTCCCCAGATATACGATTTGCCTCCGACGAATTGGTTGATGTCGAACTCTACCGCTTGCGACGCCGAAATGTTTGTCGCATAAAAATAAACGTCGTAAGTGAAATTGTGCAGAGCCGGAATGAGGCTGCGATTTTTATCGGGGAGATTCTGGGAAGAGAAGTCGCCGATGAGGTGGTTATTCCAGAGGATGTCCGCGAACGGCGTCTGGCCGCCGATATCCAGCTGCGTCGCGTTTCCGCTGATCGAGGGAGGGCTTACTTGCGGCGTCATGCGCCAGGTGGCTTGGGGTCCGTTAGGACTGCAACTCTTGCACATCGCGTAGCCGGAAGGAAGTAGCGCAGTTCCAGCCCAACCCGGTCCCACGTGCAGATTAGAAAACGTCTTAGCACTGCTGCTTTGGGAAGCACTCACGGTTGGCGGCGCAGCGCCGCTTGCGGGGGAAATCGCGGAGCCGCCGCAGCCCAGCTGAACGAAACAGGCGGAGAGAAGCAGTGCCAAGCCAATTCTCGTTGTGTATCGTTTTTGTATTGCGGAGGGCATCTGGCTCAATATCGCACAGAGTTCCGCAAGAGCAGAGATTACGAAAGCACAGCCTGTACAGCGTAACTGGTGCGACTTTCGGGGCAACGCTGCCCGCATGACAAGGTTAAAGGACAGGTGCGACGAATTAAGATACCCGCTACTTCTCGCTGGATGGTGTGAAGTGAAGAGTGTAAGAAAATCCCGCCAAGGTAATGGGCACCGTGTAGTCCGCAGCGAGGGAGATGGTCGTGCTCTCGCCGGAACCAGCGCGATGAACCGTGACTTGCGATGGGTTTAACGCGATGTCATGATCCTGCGCCTTACGAACTACGGGGCCGGACGAACTCTTCATCAGATTTTGGCACCGCGGCACCGACATGGACTCCGGCTTGGGATGCCATGTCCCGCATCTCGTCTTGTAGTTGGATATTGGCCAGCTCACGCGACCCGAATTGCCAAGCCACGATGACGGCAACGACAAGAACTGCGAATCCTAGAATGAGTTTCGCTCTTGGCATGGCGGAAATTCCAAGAAAACTACATGAAACCGACGTCAGAAAAAATAACGACGCAAGTGCCAGAATAGCTGCTGCCAGCCTGGGCACGAGTTAGGCCTATCGTGTTCTAGTCAGTGCGATCAAGTGTTGTCCGACCCGAATTCCTTTGCTCCCTTGCGCGTAGAAGTCTCTCCAATGCGGAGATGAGTTCTTTCAGTTCGACGGGCTTATGAGCCATGTAATCTACTCCAATGTTGAGACATGCTTTGGAATTGTGGACACTCGCGTAACCGGTGAAGACGATCACCACCGGTCTCGGATCCTTCATGACGGCAGCTTTGGCAACTTCGAGACCAATGTCGTCTTTTTCCATATTGAGATCGGTTACCACCGCGTCGAAGCCGCCCTCTTTTAATATCGTCAGGGCCTCAGCACCACTCTCGGCAGGGGTAACGGAATAGCCCTCGCCCATAAAAATCATGCTCAAGGTAAGCAGCACGCTCCCTTCATCGTCGACCAACAGAATGCTTTTCTTTTTAGACACGGTTTTGAAGAACTGTTCAGATTCCGTTACAAATCAGCGTCTTTCAGTCACCAGGGAAACCACGGAAACAATTACCAATTATCCATGAGACGCATCAAGTTCGGACGGTCCCAGTGTGAAGTAAAAAGTGGCACCTTCATCCACTGCTCCTTCCGCCCACACTTCACCTCCGTGGCGTTCGATAATGCGATGCACGGTTGCGAGTCCTATCCCTGAGCCGGAAAACTCCGACGAGGAGTGCAATCGCTGAAAAGGTTTAAACAAACGATTCAAAGATCGCGGATCGAATCCGCTGCCATCGTCGCGAACAAAATAAACCACTTTGCCATTGCGATGCTCGACTCCAAACTCGATTCGCGCTTCCTCGCGGCGAGAAGTATATTTCCAGGCGTTCCCTAACAGATTTTCCAGCACGATTTGAACGAGACGCGCATCTGCGTGCGCTTTGGCGGTCGCGGGCACAACGAACTCTACTCTGCGATGGGCCTGCGTGCGACAGAGCTGTTCCATAATCGAGCGTGCGAAAACACTGAGATCGATCTCTTGCCTCTGTAGCGCGCTGGTCGTGACTCGAGACAAGTTCAAGAGATCATCAATCAATTCAGACATACGCCGCGCTGCGGTGCGGATAGTCTGAAGCGACTCTCTCCCCCGCGGATCAAACTCAGTTCCGTAATTCTTTTCGAGCAGATAGCTCGACCCGCTTACTGCCTCCAGAGGTCCGCGAAGGTCATGAGAAACGGAGTAGGAGAAAGCTTCCAACTCGCGATTGGCCAACACTAGTTCTCGTGTCCTTTCAGCCACGCGGTTTTCAAGGTCATTGCGAGCGTTCTGTAAGGCATTATCTCTTTGCTGAATCTGCGCCAGCATCTCGTTGAAGGCATTAATGAGGAGCGATACTTCATCACGTTCCCTCGTGGGGGCAGCTCGAACTGAGTAGTTCCTCTCCTGCGACACCATCTGTGCCGTTTTTGCCAGGTCCATGATCGGTTGAGCGACGGCTCGCCTGAATAGGCTGGAAACAAACAACGCCGCCGCCAGTGAAAGCAGAAGCACGACTAGGGAAATGGCGGCGTAGCGCTTGAGTCGGTGATCTAGTTCATCCAGATCAGCGCGAATGTACACCGTTCCCAGCGGTTTGCCTTGAAATATTATTGACCGCACCAATACTAGATGGGTGCCCCTGAACCAATACGCCTCCGATGTTCCTGGCGGCAGCGCAGGAATATTCAGAATGTCGTCGTTCCGGTCGCGCGCGTACTGAGCGAGCGGTTTCTTCGCAATGTCAAAGATGCCGGCGGATGCGATGTTAGGTGAACTTTTCAGGGCAACGAGAGTGCTGTTCGCGGACTGCGGATCGTTGAATATGAGGGCGGAAGCGCTGTTGGAGGCAATGATCTGCGCCTGGGCGGAGAGAGTGCGAACCAAGCTCTGCCGAAACGTGAACTGGTCGTAGGCGAAGAACGCTGCACATGCCAGCAATAGCGCAGTGGCGCTCACCAATAGATTCATGGCAGTAAGCTTCTTCGCGATTGATTTATTATTCGTAACCATCAATTCCCCAAAGCTTTGCCGCCGATCACCTTACTGGCGACCTTCAACAGATCTGAGCTCAACGCCAACCCTGCTTCCTCGGTGGTAGCGAGATTAACTGCAAATCGAATCCTTTCGTCTTGTGTAAGTAATTCAATCATCCCTCCGCGCTCGGCGAAGTGAGGAATATCGCTGACGGTCAGAGCGCTAAGATGACTCGCGCCGGCGAGAATAGTTTTCAGCCGACCGTCTTCGGAGGCGCTGATGAAAATAATCTGGCAGTCCGCTCCGTCCTGAATACTGGCCAGTCGTCGAGTCCTTACTTTTCTGCCGTTCAACATTTCCCCAGCCACAGTTGAATCGAGAGTTTGGCCAAACGGATTTTGCCCCAGCACACATATGCTGAAAGGCAGGTCTGCGGATGAGGTGGGAGTTGAATGCCAGCGGACAAACTTACCAAAGTTAAATAAGTAAGCGGCCTTTACCTGATATTCGTTAGGAGGTTGTGCTGTGGAGTAATTGGAAACGAAAAACAACAAGAGGAGGAACAGGCCAATACAACCTCGCACACTAAATTTGACGGTACGCTTTAGCGAGCGAGCCTCGGCTTCCAGTATTTCGGTCGGTGGGAGCGTGCGAACGGCGTCCATGAGACCGTCACTGCCTCCATGTTAACTGTGCGTAGATAGCTCGTCGCACTCCAAACGGGGCCTGCGATGGGTCTCCGGTTCCCCATTCGTAGTGGTAAGGCCGTAGTAAATTCTGGCCTACAACCGCAACGCTGAAACGTGTGTTGTAGCTCCATCCGAACCGGACATCGAGAGAATGATATGCGTCCACATGCTGTGCCGGCAGCGCACTTGCGAAGCGATAGAACTGATCAAATTCAAAGTGTTTCGGCAAGTTGAAAGTGGATTGAATCTGTGCCTGATGGCGAGGAGTGGAACGCTCGTAAGTCGGCACCGAGCCGGAGGCACTGATGTCGGAGGTGGGAGCATTTGCGTGCATATTAATATTTACATAGGAATAAGAACCGGAAAGCCGGAACCAATCCGTGATCTCCCAGCTTGGAGCGATCTCCCCGCCACTAGTTGCACCCGCAATTGCGTTGGCGTAAGGAATAGTCAACACGCCGTGAGGAGGCGGGGGAGTATTTTCAGTGCTCAGAGTTGGCGCGCCAAAGCTCTGAAGGTTCTGGTAGGTGTTATAAAAGGCTGAAAAGTCAATATAGACTCGGGGATTAAAAAGCCGGCGATATCCCGCGTTGTAACCAATCAAGGATTCGGATTTGAAATGTG
>JBEEGK010000327.1:0-3281 GCA_041166845.1 Acidobacteriaceae bacterium | reverse complement strand
AATTTGGATAGGTTCTTCAATTTTTCACCTTTGAAAATTCAACATTGTTCACTTTGTTTTCTCTCAATCAATCTCCGGCATCTGGGCAATCAAAGCGCGTGCTCGTGACCGAATATATGGGTTGCGGTCGCCTTCAGAAAGTCGTTGCAAAACAACCCGCACACTGCTGTCTGCGCTCACCGGTTCTAAAAGATGCAAGGCCTGGGTGCGTACGCCCGGATTCGAATCGCTCATCAAGGCCTCAAGGACTGAGTCGCGCACTCGCGTATCACTTTTCACATAAGCGCCGAGACCATCCAAGGCCTTCAGGCGCACGCCTGGGTTCGAGTCATAGCGCAACGCATAAATTAGCGCTTCGCGCACATGAGTATCACCCGGTTGTTGGGTGAGCAGGTCTACCGAATCCATGCGAACGCCGGAATTGTAATTATTCCGGGCTGCAAACAGCAGCAGTTGCTGGATGCGTTGGTCGTTGATGGAACCTTGCGCTTGCTGCGTGGAGACTGTGTCGTACTCGATGCTCACTTTATTGCTTCCGGGAGCTTGAGATATGGAACGAATTCCGCTGACGGAAGATTCGGAGCGGTCCTGAGGAACAGAAGCGACCGGCCCTGGAGTGCTGCCACTGATCACTTTGTAGGTGGCGCCAATACCTCCTGCAAAACCTACCATCAGAATTACCGCTGCCAGCGCGGGTGACAGGCGGAGCTGACGAAGCCAGAGAGCCGGTTCGAGAGTGAAACGCTGCCAGAAGCCGCCCTGGGTAGCTGTTTCCAGGGCCTCCTGAAGTCGCATGCGAGAAGAGGCAATCAGGTTAGGAGACGGCTCGCGGACCTGAAATTCCGACAATTTCTCGTGGAAAGTTTGCGCCGCGCTCAATTCCGCCGTGCACTCGGGACAGCGAACGAGATGCTGCTCCAGTTCATAACGAGCATCGTCAGGCAGCTCGCTGTAGACGTATAAGAAGACGTTTTGTCGAACCCATTCGCACTTCAAGGATTTACCCTCTTCTGCTCTAAACCTCTCTGACCGGGCAAAAGTATATTCTTCATCGCATGTCCGCCAATGATCCCCGCAACTTCTGAGTTGCGCGAAATAAAGTATTTTTGGCTGTCTCTTCGGTCGTGTTCAGGACCTCGCCGACAGTCCGCAGTTTCAGTCCGTGGTAATGTTTCAGCTCAAAAACCATCCGCTCGCGGGGCGTCAGTTTCTCGAGCGCATAATTGATGCGATTCCCCAGCTCGCGGCGCATTAAATCCCTTTCAGGATTCGCGCTCGCTCTGCCATCCGCTACTCGATCGAGAAGGTCGTATTGCTCGCCCGAGCAGTCGGTCGCAACCGGAGCATCTTCTTTGCGCACCTGGCGCTTACGTAGATGGTCCAGGCAAAGATTAGTTACGATGCGGTATATCCAGGTATAGAAAGAACACTCGAAGCGGAAATTGCCGACACTTTTGTAGGCCTTGAGAAAGGCTTCCTGATAGATGTCCTGCGCCTCGTGTTCCGAGCCCGTGAGGTGCATTGCCAGTCGCAGCACCGCCTGATCGTAGTGCCGCACCAGCTCCTCGAAAGCGGCGCGGTTGCCACGCTGCGCTTCGCGGACCAATAACGAATCGTCAATACGACCTAGACCGTGCCCCGCCATTCCGTTTCTTACCTGGGGATTCTGGGATCCGGTGCTACGTTCTGCTTGACCGCCACCCGTATTTTGAGTGGTTCTGGTGCCAACCGCAAATGGTATCGCCAACGCTTCGGCCGGCATAGTTTTCCTGTCCTCGCCACTACCGGGTGCCTCCGCCGTTCTTCCCGGTACATAGGCATAGACGTGGAATAGAAGCTGTTGTGAGCAGGGATTATATGACTTGGGGGCACAGCCGGGCATTCTCTGCCGAGCTTATCCCGGCGTCGGAGCCGTACTTTGCACGGGAATTCAATGCTGCGGTCGGACGGAGGACGACTCGCGCAGCATGTAATACTCGTTTTCTGGACGGTCGTCCTGCAAGGCGGGGACTTCCGGAGCGCCATTGATAAGCTGATCCAGCGGCAGCTCACGACCAAGTATCACCGCAAATTGGCCTTGGGCTGAGGTTTCCGGCCCCCACTCGACGAGATCGCGAGCCGCGGTGGAAGGCATTCCGTCCGCCAGTTCCGCAGCCGTCCTGGATGGGATAGCTGAGCTACTGGCGAGGGAGTGGAAGCCTTCTCTACCGAGCGAGTGGAAAACCCGAACGTAAGGAAACGATTCTTTCAGCGCGCGGGCGACAGCGGCTTGGATTGCAGCGTCCCCGCCCGGCAACCATTGTTGCACTACGCCAGAAGGCGAGAGCCGGCGATAAATCACGTCATAAAATTCCTTTGAGTAAAGCAAGCTGGTGCCGGCAGCTTCCACAGGAGGTGGAGGGTCAATGGTAATGACGTCGAATTGCTCGCGACTGCGCTCGAGATAGCGGCGGCCATCGTCAATCACTACGCGGGAGAGCCGCGAGCACAACAATCCCGGTCCGTCGGGATGGAAATAGCCAAACAAGCGAGGTACGCTGGGTACTAGTTCCACTGCAGTCACCGGGATATTCCATGAAAGCAACGAGCGATACGTCGTACCCCCATGCCAAAACAAACTACAAGAGCATTACGAGGCGCCTGCTGATGAAACGCAAGAGGTAAGTGCGTCATCAGTTTCGTGATGGGGGTCAGAGAAGTGATTCCGATTCCATTCACCAGCAATCGCTTGCTCATGCCATCCCCTGTGGCCACTACGGTCGCCGTATTGTCACGTGGCACAATCCGTCGAGCGAACTGGTCGTCATAGCTTTTGACGGTGAAAATCAGAACTAAGGCCAGCACGACGAGAGCATAGGAAAGTTTGCGCTGGAAGCGTTCTTGCGGTGGCGCGACTTGAGTGCTGGCGAGTCCGATGAACAACCACGGGAGTGCGAACACGAACAGGGCCCTGCGCTCTCCTAAAAGCGGGAGAAGAACGAACCCAGAGATCAGGGGGCCGACGATGCATCCCAAGACATTCACCGCGTAGGCATTGCCCGCCCGATTGGAATCACCCTTGGACCAACGATCAACCAGCATCGGTGTGACAAATCCGAGAATTCCCGAGAATGAGCCAATTCCAAGCACCAGGCACACGAACGAGAAAAGTCAACCGGGAAAATGAAACTCCGGACTGGAGGTGAGCGATGGCAAGAGTGCAACAAAGCCGAGCACGCTCCAGATCACCGGCCGGGTATGCTGATGTGTGTGGCTCCAGTAGCGATAGAGTCGTGCTCCGA
>JBEEGK010000326.1:0-9655 GCA_041166845.1 Acidobacteriaceae bacterium | reverse complement strand
GATTAGCATCGTCGTAATCTCGTGCAACCGGCCGGATCCTTCATACTTAAACTATGACCTTGGCGGATATTTTGTTTTTTTTCCTCCAACGGGTTGCTGTGGGAGCCACCGGAATATTCCTGGTGCTTCTAATTGTTCTGCTAATGACGCCTAATGCGGCCCAACGAAGCGCACCTGCGAATAGGAATAGGAACCGGAACAGGAACTCCGCGTTATAAATGATTTTGCTGCAGCAGCTCCGGCTTCATAAAGGATCCCCAACAACTGATTTTACCAACAATCCAAGTTCAATTCTCAAATCCTTAACGCAGCGTTCCAACTAGGTCGCCGACACTATAATATTGATGAGGACAGGCGTAATGAAGAGGGAGTACACATGGACCCGGCTCTACCAATCCGCACTCTTTGAGCTAAGTCCCGAGAAAGCTCGGCTCACTGCTCAAGAAACAAGAGATACTCTACGTAAGCGCTCTGCTGAATTGAGCCACGACGCCGAGGCCAACCCTCTTGAGCTGGATGATCTACGCCGTGCCTTGAAAGTGATTGATTTGTTGATTGATCCCCGCCAGCATTTGTAAACCCTCGTAGTCAACACAGCATGCGAGCTACGCCAACGACTGAAGCTGGTTGCGCATGCCAATCCTCTGTGAGATATTACTGATCCGTAACCAGTTGCTATCAACGACCCACGTGATGCGGTTAATCCCACGCGACACAAAGTTCTTCGATCTTTTTGCTGAGCTCTCAGCCAACTTGACTGAGGGAGCGAAGCTACTGCACAGTATCCTGGAAAATCCGCACGACCTGTCCCTTCGAGTCGAACAAATGCAGGCGATAGAACATAAAGGGGACCAGGCCACTTATGCCATTATCACTAGACTAAACCAAACATTTATTACGCCCTTCGATCGAGAGGACATCCATCGGCTCGCCTCCTCACTGGACGATGTCCTCGATTTTATGAACTCGGCCGCGGTGCGTCTTGTCATGTATAAGATCACTACCCCTCCGCCGGTTTCGGCTCAGCTTGCAGGCGTGATTGTTCTTCAGTGCGAGGAATTGGCACGTGGCGTCTCGCTTCTAGAGAAAAACGGTCACGTGATGGAGCACTGCGCGGAAGTGAACCGTCTAGAAGACGTAGCTGATCACGTGAGTCGCCGGGCTATCGCTGATCTATTTGAGAACGAGAAAGATCCCTTTCAACTAATCAAATTGAAGGAGCTTTACGAGGTTCTAGAAATGGCTACGGATAAAGCAGAAGACGCCGCCAATGTGCTCGAGGCGATCGTGGTCAAGAGCGCTTAATCGGGAGAATCACTAATTCATGCTGAGGTCACACTCCCGATGCACAAAGACGTAGTTCTAGTTCTCATCACAATCATCGTGGCCTTAGTTTTTGACTTCCTGAATGGTTTTCACGATTCCGCGAACAGTATCGCGACAGTAGTTTCTACGAGAGTGCTCTCCCCAAAACTTGCCGTGTTGTGGGCCGCGACATTTAACTTCTTGGCGGCTTTTCTGTTTGGTACAGCTGTCGCGAAGACAATTGGTCAGGGCATGATTCGACTGGAATATGTCAATCAGTATGTGGTTCTGGCGGGACTGTTCGGCGCAATTGTGTGGGATGTACTCACCTGGCTCTGGGGCCTGCCCACATCATCCTCTCACGCACTCATCGGAGGGTATGCCGGGGCTGCAATGATGCATGCCGTTCTGAAGACGGGCGCAGATTCGGCCTTTTCGGTGATTATTCCTGAGGGCTGGTCTAAAACCCTCATCTTTATTGTCGTCGCTCCGGTCATGGGGACTCTACTCGGCCTTCTTTTCATGACCGCATCTTACTGGATTCTTCAACACAGACCTCCCCAGCAAATTGATAAGTGGTTTCGTAAACTACAACTTTTATCTGCCGCTGCATATAGCCTGGGACATGGTGGTAACGATGCTCAGAAAACGATGGGCATCATCGCGGGTGCACTATACACAGCGGGATTCATGACCAAATCGGAGATGCAAACCTCCTGGGGAAGACTTCATTGGCCGATCATCCTAGCTGCTCATGCTGCCATAGCTCTCGGAACGTACTTTGGTGGCTGGAGAATTGTGCATACGATGGGCCAGAAGATCACGAAATTACGGCCTTTAGGGGGCTTCTGCGCAGAAAGCGCCGGAGCCATCACTTTGTTTGCCACCGCTCTGGCTGGCATTCCGGTGAGCACTACTCACACCATTACCGGGGCCATTGTCGGGGTTGGAGCCGTGCAACGTTTATCCGCGGTTAGATGGGGAGTTGCCGGGAGGATCGTCTGGGCGTGGGTCCTGACAATTCCTGC
Organism: Acidobacteriaceae bacterium; assembly: GCA_041166845.1. GTDB lineage: Bacteria > Acidobacteriota > Terriglobia > Terriglobales > Acidobacteriaceae > JALYIM01. Next base: position 7,322 of record JBEEGK010000326.1, on the reverse strand, counting down.
CTCAGCAGTGGTTGCTGGAATAACTTTTCTGATCATTCACTTACTAAACCCGTATGCTTAAGCTGCATCAAACGACGGGCTGAAGGTCCCGCCACAATTTCGGCGATCACTGCCGTTTCATCACCAACGTAACACTTTTCAGTCGCCTCTGGAGATCCGCCTTATCCAACCGGGGAAAACACGTCAACTGTCTTGTTACAGGTGCCGCAATACGCTTTGGAGCGTGACGTTCAGTTAATTCAAAACGTTGTTGACTAATTTGCTCAATAAGCTGTTCAATGGAAAACCAAATTCAACAAGCTTCACAATTCTCTGCAAAATAATCCCGGGAGCCCCAATGCGCCAGTTGGTACCGAGATATTCAGTGCTTTTGACTTCAACTTCGATACTTCTCTTCACTTTGTTCTCGTTTTCCCCAAAGGTTTATTCTCAGTCCTCGTCCGCCACCGGACGGCTCGAAGGGACAGTAACTGACTCAACTGGCGCTGCCATATCCGATGCGGAGATTACAGTGCGCAACGAGAATACCGGCGTTTCCGCTGCTTTACAGTCGCGATCCGAGGGGGATTTCACGGTCTTGTATCTCGATCCCGGAACTTATGAGGTTGAAATTCAGAAACCCGGATTCAACAAGCTTGTATTGAAGGACATCGCCATCACGGTCGGTACCCGGGCGATAATTCATCCACAACTTAGCGTCGGCAGAGTAGAAACCTCAGTCTCGGTAAACGCTAGCACTCCACTTGTTGATACCGCAGAATCGTCTCTTGGCACAGTCGTAGATCAACAGAGCATCAATTCTCTACCACTGAATGGCCGCAACTTCACCGACTTTGCGCTTCTCACCCCTGGGGCAACCACAGACGGCGATTTCGGTATGATCAGCTTCAATGGTGTGGCGGGAAACTTTAACAATTACACCGTCGACGGAGGAAATAACAATAACGCGTTCTTCGCACAGCAGATCGGACGCACCATTCCTTTTCAATTTAGCGAAGACGTGATTCGTGAATTCCAAGTCACCAGTACAGGATTCGAGGCAGAGTTCGGTCAGTCTGGGGGTGGCTTGGTGAACACCGTCACTAAAAGCGGCACTAATGATGTTCATGGCGACGCCTACTACTACATTCTCGATTCCTCGACTAGCGCTAATGACAAGATCAACGAACAACAGGGGATTGCAAAACCCCAAAACAGGAGGCAGCAGTTTGGCGGAACTGTTGGGGGACCTCTTGTCCATGATCGCCTTTTTTATCTAGGCAATTATGAAGGCCAGAGGCGTAACGAACCGTTAACGGTGAACGACGGTCCCGCTCTCAATGGGCTTCCGCCGGATTTTTTCGCGAATAACCCCGATGTAGCTGCACAAGTTCAGAGCGCAGCGGGTTCCTTCCCTCGAAGTTTTAATCAGAACGTCGGCTTCGGAAAGATCAACGGCGTGATCAATGACAAGAACACTTTTAGTCTCACTTACAACTATCAACGCTTTCGTAGCCCACATGGATATTTCAATACTCCCACGTCAACAGGCGACGGCCTTTCACTGACCGACGGAGCCACTAGCCATTTCTTTCAGGCATCATTACAAACTGCCTTAAACCCTACCGCCGTCAACGAGTTCCGGTTTCACTTCGGCAGTGACTATCATTTCGATCTGCCCGCGTCTCCGCCTAATTTTCCCGCAGTCACGATTCAAAATCCTGATACCGGCTTCGTCTTTGGTGGAAACCGCTTTCAACTTGCCAATACTGACCGTCGCTACGAATTTACTGACAACTTCACCAAAATCCTTGGGAAACACACCCCCAAGGGTGGAGTGGACATCAACATTAGTCACAACGCAGACTCCTTCACCTATGGGCCCAAGGGAGAATACCGTTTTGCGGACCTCACTGATGTGCCGGGCGGCAACTTCGAGCTCTACCTACAGTCGTTCGGGCAATCCACCGTCGTTCAAACTTCACCAACGTATTCCTTTTTTGCACAAGATCAGTTTCGTGCCACAGAGCGGTTGACGCTGAATTATGGAGTTCGATACGACCTGCAGGTTCTGCCTCAACCTAAGCAGTGCAATCACGACTTCGAGCCAACCTGTCACATCCCTTACAGCAAGAATAATGTTTCGCCCCGTCTCGGATTTGCTTACGCTCTCGATGCCAAAGGAAATACCGTTGTTCGCGGATCATTCGGTCTTTTCTATATCCAGGAAGATTTGCTGGACGTTTCGCAAGCCTTCGCCTCAAATGGTGTAACCCGCCCATTCCTGGTCGTAGTCGGGCCGAAATTCGGCAACTCAAACCCTTTAGTGACTTATCCCAATAGCCTTACGGCGTTTCCTAGCGGCGCTGGCGGCACTCCTTCTATCGTCGTTTTTTCTCCCAATTTCCGGAGTCCTTATGTCGAGCAGGCTAACGCCGCTGTGGAGCGCCAGTTCGGCAGTCAGACCGCGTTAAGCGCTGGATACGTTTACAGTCACGGTCTTCGTCTTCTCGGAAACTCGAACGGTGTTACTCGGCAGGCTAACGGCAATTTCGGTTTTGATCTGAACCTCGTACCTCCTGATCAGCAACCTATTTTCTCTCCCGGATCGTTTGCGACCGCAACCGTGACTTTCCCCAATGGAAAGACTTATACAACGCCAGACTTTAGTGCGATTGACGGCTTTGTTAACCCAAACTTCGGCACGATAAATGCCATAGACAATTCTGGGATGTCCGTCTACAACGGACTGCTGCTTTCGCTGCGACATCACTCGCGCCAATTTCTTTCTTCTGTCGCCTACACACTATCGCGCACCATTGACCAGGGCACAGGATATTTCAATCAATTCGACCAGCGCTCGCAACGGGGGCCTTCGCAGTTGGATCAAACTCATCGCTTTGTGACGACCGGAGTGTGGCTTCCTCAGTTCCATCCACTAAAAGGTTTTGAATTCAGCGGAATTCTTACTCTGGCCACTGGCCGCCCCTACACCGCAGTTTTCGACACTCCAGAGGTGAATTTCTCGATCGTCCCCGGCGAGAAATTCAATTCCTTCCGCGGCCCGACCTTCAAAGATGTGGATGTCAGCCTTTCTCGCGTTTTTCGCTTCGGTGAGCGTTACCAGTTAGGACTCCGCGCCGAGGCCTTTGACCTGTTCAATCATCCAAATTTCCAGCAGAACGTAGTCGACAACGTGCAGTACACCATTAACGGCCCGAACCCAAACCCGAACAACAGCACCGACCAGCTGTGGACCGCAATCCCAAACCCGGATTTCGGTCGACCCGGGGCAATGGTCCCCAAATTCGGCTCGCGGAGTTTCCAATTCTCTACACGTTTCTCGTTCTAAGTATCGGGATTACCCCGCGGGATTCAGCGGTTCCGAACCATGGGCGTTACAAGAAGGAGAGTTCGTTGATCATCGATCTGGACAGAGTCAAGTCAAGCGCTGCACTGATGCTGCTGGCATTCCTCGGAGTTGGAAGCAAGCTTGCGGCGGCTCAAACATCTCCGGTACTTACACCAAATCCGCACCGTGTAAAACGGGTCTTATTGCTCAGCCTCGATGGTCTGCATGCTCTCGATCTGGCTAACTATGTGAAGGTGCGGCCCAATTCCAATCTGGCGCAACTCAGTTAGCACGGCATCACCTACAAGAATGCGCGTACCTCCTTACCCTCGAACTCGTGGCCAGGACTGCTTGCGATGGTGACGGGAGGTTCTCCTCTTTCGACAGGAGTGATTTTTGAAAACAGCTATGATCGCACCTTGTCTCCTCCAGGATCAAAGTGCGCCTCGATTGGCACTACGGTGGTATACGACAGCTCCATTGACAATGATCCCAACGCGCCAGACGGAGGCGGAATTTGCGAACGAATTTCGCCAGTAAGACATATATTTCCAGTATTAGATTCAGAATCTTGCCGTGAATTATGAAGTTGCTAATCGAATTCCGACGTCGCTCAAAATCCCAGTATTAGGGTAGATGAGCGCGTTAGAAAGACACTACACATTGCAACAGATCGTAGAATTGTGGGGGATGAGCGATGAAACCGTGCGCCGAATCTTCCGGAATGAGCCTGGAGTGATGGCAATCACGCAGGCGGAGCGTCGTGGCAAACGTCCATACGCAAAATTCTTCATCCCAGAATCTGTACTTGTGCGAGTCCACCAACGCCTCAGCGTGAAGAAGAAATCTTAAGTTCCGAGCCCTTACCGTCCAACCGCTTTGTCGGCATCCTCCAGAATTACCGGCTCATTGCGATCCCATGTGCTCTTAACCGCCCTCTCCAGCTGTTTTTCCTGCAACGCGGGCACCCAAGGATAATAATGCTCACGGACGGTCGTCGGATTATCGGCTAGCAGCATAGCCACATGCTCTAGACTGACATTCTTTTTAAGCAGCTCGACCGCGAAGGTGTTTCGGAACATGTGGCTTTTTGCTTGAATACGCTCCCCGTTCCGATCCTCCAGCGCGAGAGGCGGCGTAACCAATTTCCATAGTCGCCTCAATGCCTTCTGCCACGTGCTAGCGGCTTTTGTGCGTAGCCCCCTACAGGACCAAAAAAAGTAAGCCGGATTCGCGTCCTTTCCGGGGAGAACATTCCGAAGTTCTTGCGCGATCTTCGGTTTGAGAAACACCGTCACTGGATTCCCAGTCTTAGTGCGATATAAGACAAGACGATCGTCTGCGCCCAGCCTGGAACGTTGCAATGTAACTGCATCGGTGATTGCGAGGCCGCTCCAGCGCATCGAATTGATGAGTGCATGAAGACGTTTGCCTTTGGCTTCCGCCCTCCTTACGGTTTGCGGTTAGCAATGATTCGTCATAGCGCTTACTGGCCTCCAGTATGGAGTTGAACTGGGCCGGAGTGAATGGCAGCGTCGGAATGCTTGACTCTTTCTGCCCGATGATCTTGGCCATTCCGCGAGCTGGATTCCCTTTATCTTTCGCACTGGTTTCACGAATCCATTTCGATCCCAGGCAGAAATCAAAAAAAGCAACCGTGTTGTCCCGCTTTTTACTTTTGGACCAATATGTTTTTGCATTCCAAGTCGCCATCCATTGATTCAACAGCGGCGGGGTGATCTGGTGCATGTGCAAGACCCGCTCGGCTTCCGGCCGCCCTGAGTTTTGCCCGTCAATGAAGTGTGTCAGTTGTCTTTTCACAGGTGCTCTTTTGTTGGTAGGGGGACTGAGCATGTTACTCGGGGTGTACGGGCCGATCGGAATCGTCATGCTCATTGTTTTTCTGGTGGGGGTGTCTGTCCAGATGCACAGCTTCTGGAAGGTGGACGACGCGCAGTTGAAGCAAATCGACATAATCAACTTCACCAAAAACATGGCGCTTATTGGAGCACTCTTGATGTTCCTGTTGCTGCCTCGACCGTGGCCAATGGGCTTAGGGATTGGCTAGCGGTATCCAAAGAACTCGATGGTCGTGCACCCCTGACCTGGACGGCCATCGAGGACTTAGTTTCTCGCCGGCGACAGAATGCAATGGAATCTTCGGCTCCAAATTACGCCGATTCTCTCGTTCTTGATCGGGTGCAACCGAGACTGAAAAGGAATCTGGTGTCATAAGTCACGGTTTGGTAAGGAAAACTTCGGCAACATCGACCTGCAGGCGAAAGGACTAAAGCGATATGATTATCATTTTTCTGATCGGAAAGATCATACTTGGCGGCTACTGGCTAATATTTGCTCCGTTGGGGACTATTGTTCTTAGCCCCCATGCAGGGCGTGGAATCTTGGGACCTGTGGTACTCGTTTTAGCAGTCGCATTTGCGGCGTTAGGGGTGATTTTTCTACTCACTCTGACGTTGCCTGACGCAGTCACAGCAATCGCTGGAGTTCTGACAATCTGGTGTCCGGCGGCTGCGATTACGCTTGTCCCTCGAATGGAAAATAAGGTGGTGACACTTGTCAAGAACACGCTGGGCCATCGGTGCGGCAGCAATTTCTAATTTCTGAGGATGTAAGCAGACCGGAGGCAATCGTAAAACAAGAAATCTGAGAATAGACAGTGGCGAGTGATTATAGTCGGAGGCAGTTTTGCCGGCTTCGTTGCCGCCCAGGCGCTGAAGTCAGATTTATTCGACATGACCTCAGTGGCGCATGACTTGCAGTCAGAAAGTAAGGAACACGTCCTAGACTCACTCGGTGACAGGTATAGGCTTATCGCGGCCTTCACCTCACGAACGGTTTTCCGTCCCACAGGGTACCTCGCTCTAGGAGCGTTTTCGCGGCCTCTTCAAATGCTTTCCATGCTTGCCTGGCCAGAGCGCCGCCGACGCTGATCCTTCTTACCCCAACGCCCTCTAACTGCGAAACAGTAAGGGCGGGTAATAACAGTGCGTTCACTGGTGATGGCGCCACACCAGCAACGAGCTGTTCCATTTCCTTCAAGTCGCTGACGCCGGGCGCATAAAGGCAGTCTGCGCCAGCGTCCCGAAACGCCTTGAGGCGCTCGATTGTCTCTTTCAAATCAGGACGGTCGCGAATGAAGCCCTCAGATCGTCCGACGAGAACGACATTGTGTCCAGATTGATCAATTGCTTTGCGCGCGGCCCGAATACGATCCACCGCCTCATTTTTTGAGAAGAGCTCAGAGCCGTCATAGTCTTCTATGGAGAGACCCGCGATCCCTGTCTCAATTGCAAGCTGCACGCTCTCGAAGACCTGCGAAGAAGAGTGGCCGAATCCGTTTTCAAAGTCCGCATTCACGGGAAGGCTTGTCGCTGCGGACAGACTTTTAAGGTGTCGCAACACATCGTCCCTGCTAAGTTGTCCGTCTTCTAAGCCAAGTGCCCACGCTGAACCGGAGCTCGTCGAGGCAAGAGCGACAAACCCCATTGCCTCCAGACGCTTTGCACTTCCCACATCCCAAGGATTAGGCAAAAGGAAACAACCACTTTCATGCAGCTGGCGGAACCGTGCCCTCTTTAATGCAACGTCCATAAGCGTTTATTTTAGCCTCGGTAAGCTGAGGATGGTTTACAAAGACGGCAGCCATTCACGACTATGACTGCTGCTCAAGGAGCAAATGACAGGCTGGTAAATTAACTACCCTGACCAACGAACGGATAGCTCGCGCAAGGACAAAAATCCAGTGACAGTATTCATGCCAACCCCGGTCTTGGCGGACACTTCTAATATGTCCATGCCCGGACGAACGTTCTGGATATTTCGGCGCGCGGCTTCCACATCGAACTCACAGGCTGCGGCGATATCCATTTTCGTGATAATTGCAAGGTCGGCAGAGTTGAAAATGGTTGGATATTTGAGCGGCTTATCTTCACCTTCAGTGGCTGACAGAAGAACAAAGCGAAGTTCCTCG
>JBEEGK010000325.1:0-12874 GCA_041166845.1 Acidobacteriaceae bacterium | reverse complement strand
GTAAGACGCTGCGGGGCCGTGAACTCGATTCCGAGGAGGAGGCCTTTGCCGCGAACCTCTTTTACCATTTCGTAGCCGCATAGTGCTGCGACGAGTTTCGCTCGTAGTTCTTCCCCCCGCGCTGACGCACGTTCGCCGAGTCCCTCGCGTTCGAGCACATCGAGGGTAGCCAAGCCCGCGCGCATGGATAGGCTGTTTTCGCTGAAGGTCGAGGCGTGAACGATGGCACGCTTAAATGAGCTGAATACCGAGGCATGGATAGCGTCCGACATAAGCACTGCACTCACGGGGATGAGGCCGCCGCTCAAAGCTTTTGCCAAAATGACGATGTCGGGCGTAATGCCGAAATGATGCGATGCCAAAAACGGTCCAGTGCGAAACATTCCGGTCTGCACTTCGTCCGCTACCAAAAGGGAACCGTAGCGCCGACACAATTCTTGCGCGCCCCGCAGGTAAGTCATCTCGGGAACGCGAATGCCGCCTTCCGCCTGGATCGGTTCCACAAAAAAAGCCGCATAGCGTTTGGATGCCAGCTCTTTTTCGAGGGCGGCGAGATCATCGAAGGGTACTACCGCGGTTTCGGGAAGCAAGGGGCCGAAGCCCTTTCGCCAGTACTCGCCATCCATTAAAGAGAGCGCTCCGCATGTAAGGCCATGGAAAGCACGCTCGCAAGACAGCAATCCGACTCGACGGGTATGAGCGCGCGCAAACTTTATTGCGGTCTCAACGCCTTCGCTTCCCGAACTCGCAAAGAAAACTTTGCTGAGTCCGCCGCCTGCCGACGTGCAAAGACGGTCCGCTAATTCTCCCGCGAGCTCAGGCACATTGCTTTGCAGCATGACCGGTCCTGATTTCGCCAATTCGTCTCTAACAGCAGCGATGATCGCGGGATGATTATGCCCGGTGTTATGGACGCAATATCCCGAAAGAAAATCGAGAACTCGCCGGCCTTTCGCAGTGAATAGCTCTGTCCCCTCGCAACGGTCGTACCTGACATTCATTTCCAGCAGACCAAGCAGCTTGACCCATTCGGGATTTACGTGGTCACTGTAGGCGTCCGTGGCGAGGCGTTCGGTAGTGGGCATGATTCAAGAAATTGGGACAAACAATCAATCGACAGCCTGGTGCGCTCTGGGACGGATTAGCTGGCTGCGAAATTGCATTCGGTTGCAAGCTGTGATGCCCTGCCGTGTGAACTTGGTTGCTAGCATTTTGGGATAGAAATGAACGTTCGGAGGCGCTTTGTCCCGGAAATTCGTCGTCGAAGCCGCAAGTCTTCTCTTATGAGTCTGGAAGGAAAAACTCGGCAGCTGCCGCATGTTCGGGAATAAAGTAAATGTTTGTAAAGATATGGCGTTCGCTGTGGAAGACACTACGAAATCCGAATCAGCCTCTCACTTACTGTCTAAGCTGGTTGCACATTATTCTTGGCGTTAAGTGGCAAATTGAACGAGAAGACCGAACCGTGTTCCAACTGGCTGGTGACACGGATGCTTCCTCCATGAGCCTCGACCACGGCCTTCGCGATTGCCAGCCCCATCCCGGTGCCTTGCACTACGTAGCGACTGTTTTTTCCACGGTAGAATTTGTCAAAAATCAGCGTCTGCTCGAAATCATCAATCCCAGGACCGCGGTCGGCCACGCTGACGGTAATCTGAGACTCGCTGTCCACCGCCGATACGTAGATGGGAGATTCCGGCGGAGAATATTTGGCGGCGTTTTCCATCAATTGCAAGATGACGTTCGCAATAAGTCCGAGGTCGTAATCGAATTCAGGAAGGTCATCTGCCAGGTCGAGTTTGATTGGATGTTCAATAACAATCTTGCCGGCCGTTTCCATAGCTCTGTCAATTGCTTCGCGAATAGTATGCCGCGTGCGATCCAGTTCGACCTGATTCGATTCCAGACGCGACAGCTGCATCGCCTCTTCCACCAGGTGATTGAGACGGTCCGACTCTTCATTGATTACGGTGAGCAATTCGTTTTGCTGGGCAGCGTCTAGTCCTCCGGAAAGCAGACTGGTTGCGCACGCCTTGATGGAAGTCAGGGGAGTGCGAAAATCATGGGCAACAGAATCAAGAATTGCCGATCGCAGCTTTTCACTTTCGCGGGCCACTTCCGCTTTGCCGACGCTCTCGATGGCGCGCGTTCGCTCGATGGCAATGGCCACGAGGGTGGCGAGCGCGTCCAGACTTTCGGACGACAACACAGTTCCGGATATTCCGATAGCGCCCACGCTTCGCACGCCTACCCGAAGGGGTGCAAACGCGACTTGCTTTGCAGGATCGGTGACCGGTTCGCCGCGGGCAGCGACCGCAAGCAACCGCTCGGTTTCTAGTTCCCGGGTCTCTGAGCTGGAGCGGTAGATGTCCGTGCGGTCCGATACGAAAATGGCTGCGCCTTTAGCTCCGAAACTTTCGACGATGTGTCCCGGCATTAAGTTTAAGAGCTCTGGAATGCTTTCAAGCGTCAGCAAGTGTTGGCTAAAGGCATAGAGCCGTTCAATTTCCTTGCGCCGCTGATTTGCCGCCAGGGTTTGGCGGCGCGCTCGTTCTGAAAGCTCTCCGGCGATGATTGCGGTCGCGACGAAAGCAAAAAGCGCAACCCAGTTTTGAGGATCAGAAATGGTGAATGTTCTGACCGGTGGAAGAAAAAAGAAATTGAAAGCTACGGTGGACAACAATGCGACAGCTACCGCATACCGGAATCCCCAATTTGCCGAGACAAGCAGGACTGCCAGCAAGAAAGTTAGCGCAAGCGTAGTAGCGTTGGCGTGTACTACGTATCGGTAGAACAGCACGATCGCAGGCACTACCAGCAAACAGACTGTTGTCCGAAACACCAGTTTCATCCCTGGTTTCACGGCGTGATTGTAACCTTTCGACGGCCCGGAAGAGTGTTTCTCGACAAAGTTCGAAACTCGGATGACAATAGTTCCGTGCAAAAAAGTGCCGAGCAATGGCTGGAACAGGTTGCGCCCGAGAAAAAACAAGGGATCCTAAAATTGTTTCTCGGGTATGCCCCCGGCGTTGGTAAGACTCACAGCATGCTAAGCGAAGGCCTCCGCCGCTACAGCCGGGGCGAAGATGTGGTTATAGGAGTGGTCGAAACTCACGGTCGCAAGGGCGTCGCCGAGTTGGCCGCTAAGTTGGAAACGGTTCCGCGCAAGCAAGTCGAATATAAGGGGACGATGTTCACGGAAATGGATGTGGATTCCATCCTGGTGCGCAAACCTGCGGTCGTGCTGGTGGACGAATTGGCGCACACCAACATTGAAGGCAGCAGGCATCCCAAGCGCTATCAGGATGTGATTGAGTTGCTGGACGCAAAGATTGATGTTCTCTCCACCGTGAACGTACAGCACATTGAGAGCCTCAATCCGCTGGTAGAGCGCATCACGGGCGTGCATGTTCGAGAAACTGTTCCCGACTGGGTGATTCAACGCGCCGAAGAAATTGTGATGTCCGATCTAACGCCGGAGGCCCTGCAAACCCGCATGCGGCGAGGAGACATTTATCCCCTCGACCGTGCAGAGCGGGCCCTCAACAATTTCTTTAGGCGCGGAAATTTGATTGCCCTGCGTGAGTTGGCCCTGCGGCAAGTAGCGCAGGTGGTGGATAAAAGCCTGGAGGCACACTGGGCGCGAGAACGTCTGGAGCCGAATGTCGCGGTCCGCGAAAAAATTGCGGTCTGCATCAGTTCCAACCCAGTGGCACAGTATCTGATTGCGCGTGGCGGACGCATGGCCCACGGCCTCGACGCAGATTTTTACGTCGCGTACGTAGACTCGCCAGCGGATGAGGAAGGCGACAATCGCAGAACGCTTCAGGAAAATATAGTGTTCGCCGAGAACATGGGAGCAACTGTTGTCCGATTGCCAAAAGGGAACATTGCGGACCGGGTGGCGGAGTTCGTCCGCGAAAAACATATTACGCACGTTGTTTTCGGACGCTCAGCACAGGAGGGGTGGCGTAAATATTTATACCTCACGGTAATTCAGAAATTTCTGCGCAACGCTCCGCCGATTGATGTACACATCGTCACGCAGGAAGCAAAGTGAACTTGGCTGATGACCAAGTGGATTTCTGCAGGGCGCATACTCCAAACTAGGATGCGCGAGCCGGGTGATTGCGCATGCCAGAGAATAGAGCTCTGACAATCGCCATAGCGATCAACGCAGCTCCGAATGTGCATACGATGGTCGCGCCGGTCGGCAAATCGAAATAGACCGAAAAATAGCAACCTGCAGCCGAAACCAGAGTTCCCATTATCCAACCAATGGCAAGACGGGACCCAATGCGGTCGGCGAAGAGCATGGCGCCCACTGAAGGAACAATTAAGTAGCAAAAGACGAGTAAGACGCCGGCTATTCTCACCGAGGATGTCACTACAAATCCAAATGAAGCGTAGAACAAGAAGTCCCAAAGCCTATAGTTCAAAGTCGGCCGCTCGGCTGAGCTATGGCTGAGCGAAATCGCGAGAAACTTCTTGCGGAAAATGAAATGGAATAGGCCGACGCAGCCGTAGAGGATTGCTGTTTTGATCACATCATGTTTTGAGACAGCCAGAATGTTGCCAACCAGCATGTCCTTGAGATGTTCCGTTTCTCCCGTCGCCTTACTCATAGCCAGAATCGCGGCAGCCGACGCCACCGCGTAGGTGATTCCGATGAAAGCCTCTAGCGGGATACGTTTGTGCTGAGAGCGAACCAGCGTAAAAATCATCGCGCCAATGAAGGTAAAGCCCAAACTCATCCAGTATGCCCCGGTACCGTGGGGATCTACACCGATAAGAATGGCCGTGGTCGCTCCGAGGGCTGCAATCTGCGCTAGCGCCAGATCAACGAAAATCACCCCACGTTCGACTACGTGCACGCCCAGATAGGCATGAATGCCAGTGAGAATCAGGCTGGCAAGAAAGGGCAGAATGAGGAATTGAACAATTTCCAATTTTGATCCTTATATCTATTTTGTTTGCTGAAAAGCTTGGGTCAGGATGCCAATATCGTAGTCAAACAACTTGAAGTAGTCGGTGATTTCAGGCTTGCCACCTACGGATGGCATCATCACTACGACCTTGCCTCCAACCATGCTGGCGATGCTCTCGGGGGTCTTTACATCGAAGTAGGGCTCAATCAATTCGATTTTCGTGTTCTCCCGCTTCATTAGATTGACCAGCTCGATAGTATGCGATGGTGTAGGAGGAATTCCCGGACGCGGCTCAATGTATCCGATCACATCCAGCCCGAAATGCTTTGCGAAATTCGGCCAGGACCGGTGATAGGTAACTATTTTTCGTCCACGATAGGTTGCCATCTGGGCCTGCCACTTTTTGTCCGCTTCTGCTAGCCGCTTCTCAAAATCCTGCTCACGCTGTTGGAAATACGCCCTGTCGGACGGATCCATTTCGGCCAGCTTGTTCGCAATACCCTTAGCAATACGGCGCCCATTGTCAGGGTCGAGCCAATAGTGGGGATTGCCCAAAGGATGGACGTCGCCTTCAGCTCGGGAGACGGCACCTTGTGGGATTTCTAAAATTTCGGCGAACTGTGACGCATCCAAATATCCAGGCGAAGCTGGTTGAATAGTTCCATTCCCGCTCTGGGTTATCAGCGGCGGCAGCCAGCCAATCTCCAGATCGAGGCCTACTAAAATCAAAAGGTCTGCATGGCGCAGCTTCAGTAAGAAGCTAGGCTTCGGGTCCACGAAGTGCGGGTCCTGATAGCCCTTTGCCAACGCTTCAACATCCACCTTATCGCCCCCGACCTCGTGGGTCAGCGACGCGAGATCAGTGAGCGTGGTAATTACTTTCAGAGTCTTAGCTGCCGCCTTCGGAGGAGAGAGCACCAGCGGTAGGCACAAAACAGCTAAAGCAAAGCAGGATCTCTTCGTCGAAATCATTAATTCTCCTGTAAAAAAAGACAGCCTGATACCTCCACCATGAGATACAAATAACTCTAGAATGGATGTGCTCCGTGGGCTCCCAAGGCAAATTGAATCTGGATAAACGCTTCGTTAGCATCGAACTTATCTGCATAACGTGTAAATCGGTACTGGCCTCGAATCTGCGCAAATTCGCTCGGCCAGTACGTCAGGACCAATGAGCCTCCCTTGTCATTCAAGTGGGCGTCAAAGGGACGATCGGAGCGATCTACCCGACCTCCCACAAACCAACGGCGCGCGAACTGAAAATCTCCGGAAGTATAGAACCCGAATGCTCGCTGGGACCCCGCCGCTGTGTAGAGGGGACAATTAAATGTCTGGCAAATGTTCAGCGATGGCTGATTTTGCTGCCGCCAGATAAGCTCGGTGCGGGCGATGAACGATTTGTAAATGGAACGCTGCAACGGTTTCCAATGATAGGTCAGATCCACGCCGTAGAGGTTTGTAATGAATTCGCTGCCGAAAACGTTGTGCCCGCGTGAGTATGAAACACCAAGATCGAGGTTGCTGTTGTCCGTCAGGTCCCGGTAGCCGCGCAAGTGTCCTACTACGCTTACATCATTTTTGTTTGTTGACGTGTAAACATCGGCGGAGTCGCCACGAAAGACCTGTCCGGTAAAGTCCAGGAACCAATTCTTAGGAGCAGGGATGATGTGCTCAATCGAAACTCCAGCGTCATCAATGCCATCTTCGCCACCTACTAAGTTCTGAGACACCAGCGGACGATCCACCCAAGGCAACACGTGATTGTGAAGTGTGTTGACCTTACCGAATGCCGCACGCATCTTGCCGGCCTTGGCAACGAATCCCGCGGGCAGTGACGTGAAAGTAATGTATCCCTCTTCCAAGTTCACGCCGGTTTCTCCGAAAGAGATAAAAAAATCCGCTCGCGCGTAGGGGTCAACAATAGCCTGCAAGCCTATTTCCGATTCGTGCATTTGGAAAGAAGGTGTCGGGTTGACCGGATTGTGTCCGGCACTAGCAATGAAATCTCCAATCACGCTGATGTCGGGATTCAATGCTTTGGAGGCCGCACCTCCCGCTCCACCTAATCGAACGTTGTCGCCGCTGGAAGCTATAACACTAGCAGTTCCGCCGCCGGCGTCTGGGGTTGCCTGAGCTCCGGTGACAGGCGTCGCAGCAGCAGGTGGCGCTCCCGCGACGCTTTCCGAAGAAGGCTTCGCGCCCTGCGCCTTAAGCTGGCGTACTTGCCCCTCCAGCATGACTAAGCGATCTTCCAGATCACGGATCTTCGACTCCATGGCGGTAGCGTCGGGGCTGTTGGCAGCTGCGGGCTGGGCCGACTCCTGCGCTATCGAAGCGCAAGTCGTAAAAAATATGCTGGCAAAAATGTAAAAGGCTTTCATGACGCTCCTCTGAGTCAAATTGAGAAGTCCTGTTTGAAACTCACTCCGAGCTTCTGACTGCCCAGCTCCACGAGGGACAAATGCTGGGCGCAACTAGCTATTGGGTAGCGTCGGACTAAACGAAAGGAGGAGGTCGGATAAATAGGCTGGATTCGGTGATTCGGCTCTCGCTCTGGGCTTGTGGCGGGACCGTAATAACTCCTACTGCTGAGAGGCCAGGCGATGGCTGAGCAATAACCGGCGCATAGCCACTCGACGCGATGCACATCGCGCAGCTGCTTGAACTCGAAGAACTGGAATGTGAATGACTTGCTTCGAGGCCGTTGAACAGCAGGACAAGGGCGATGGTACCGAGCGCTATCCAGCGTCGAACCGCATCTGCCCGGAATTGCGTCTTATACAAAATACGAGAACCCTGTACCCTTTGCCATTAGACCGGAATATAGCACGCGCGCCCTGCACGAACAACGTGCGTAGTCGGAAGAGATCCATCTACGCATAGTCAGCCCGATCCAAAACGGATTTAGAAGTGGCAACGGTTTTCTTGTCGGAGCGCCCGGCGAGTCGGTCCATATAGAGATACACAACCGGGGTAGTAAACAGGGTAAGGGCCTGGCTGAAGATCAATCCACCGACAATCGTGATTCCCAGAGGCTGGCGAAGCTCAAATCCGGTGCCCCTTCCCAAAGCCAAAGGCAAACCGCCAAGGAGTGCAGCCATAGTCGTCATCATGATTGGACGAAACCGCAGCAGGCAAGCTTCACGGATTGCTTGCTGGGGTGATTTTCCTTCAAGCCGTTCAGCTTCGAGCGCGAAGTCAATCATCATGATGGCGTTTTTCTTCACGATTCCAATCAACAGGATGATGCCGATCATTCCGATGACATTCAGTTCGTTGTGCGTCAGCAGTAGCGCCAGCAGCGCCCCCACTCCAGCCGATGGAAGCGTTGAGAGAATTGTTATGGGATGAATATAGCTCTCATAAAGCACTCCTAACACGATGTAGATGCATGCTAGGGCAGCCAGAATTAAGATGGGTTCGCTCGCCAGGGAACTCTGGAATGCCGCTGCGGTTCCTTGAAAGCTCGCATGAATGGTTCCGGGAAAGCCCATCTCGCGCTCCGCCGCTTCAATAATCTGGGTGGCTTCGCCTAGTGACACGCCCGGAGCTAAATTGAAAGATAGGGTTGCGGACGGAAATTGTCCCTGATGATTTACGGCCAAAGCAGTGTTGGCTGGACCAAAGTGCGTGAAAGTAGAAAGTGGGACCATTGATCCTTGCGACGATTTCACATACACCGATTGCAGCGCGTCGGGAGTTTGCTGAAACTTCGGATCTATCTCCATCACTACGTGATATTGATTGAGTTCTTTGTAGATGGTGGAAACCTGGCGTTGCCCAAAAGCGTCGTACAGGGCATTGTCAATGTCCTGGGAACTGACCCCAAGTCGCGAAGCCGTGTCACGATCAATGATGACGTTAGCCTGCAATCCTTTATTCTGCTGATCGGTGTTTACGTCCCGTAATTCTGGAAGCGTGCGCAGTTTCTGAAGCAGCCGCGGAGCCCAGGAATTTAATTCGCTCAGATCCTCGCCTTGCAGCGTGTATTGATATTGCGCCTGGCTCTGGCGGCCGCCGATGGTGAGGTCTTGCGCTGATTGCATAAACAAGGTCGCACCTGGAACGACGCCGAGTTTTGGGCGCAAGCGGTTGATCACCTGATCAGCGGTGATTTTTCTTTCAGAGAGCGGCTTTAATGTGAAGAACATTCTGCCTTGATTCATTGCCGTGTTTCCGCCTGCAAAGCCCATCACATTTTCTACCGCCGGATCTTTTCCAACAATGTTTACGAATTGCGTCATCTTCGATTTCATGGCATCGAAGGAGATGTCCTGCGCTGCCTGCACCGTTCCACTGACTCGACCGGTGTCCTGCTGCGGAAAGAAGCCCTTCGGCACAACTATGTAGAGATAGACCGTGAGGCCCGCGGTGGCGATGGTTACTAGCAGAGTCAGGAACTGATGGCGCAGCACCACATCCAGCCCACGCTCGTACAGGCGCAATACTCCGTTAAAGGCCCGTTCGTTCCAACGGTATAACCGTCCATGCTTTTCATTCCCCAGAGGCTTTAGAATTCTCGCGCACATGGTTGGCGTGGTAGTGAGCGATACCAAAAGAGAGACTGTGATGGCGATGCTTAACGTGACAGCGAACTCGCGAAAGAGACGGCCGACAATGCCACCCATTAACAAAATCGGTATAAACACGGCAACAAGCGAGCTGCTCATCGACAGTACGGTAAAGCCAATCTCTTTCGCCCCGCGGAAGGCCGCCGCCAACGGTTGCATTCCTTGTTCAAGGTAGCGCGTGATGTTTTCGAGCACCACGATCGCGTCGTCCACAACGAAGCCGGTTGAGATTGCCAACGCCATTAATGAAAGATTGTCGAGGCTGTAGCCGAACAGATACATCACTCCGAATGTGCCCACCAGCGATAGCGGGACGGCCACGCTGGGAATCAAAGTAGCGCGAACTGTCCGTAGAAAAGCAAACACGACCAGAATGACGAGGACGATGGAGAGAAGCAGTGTCACTTCGATATCGTGCACGGACGCGCGGACAGTGACAGTGCGATCAAGCACGATACGCAGATCAATCGCCGGCGATATTGAAGATTGCAGAGCCGGCAACATCGCTCGGACGCGATCCACGGTTGCGATAATGTTCGCACCTGGCTGCCGCGACACGATTAGGAGCACTGCAGGTTTTCCGTTGGCCAATCCGACGTTGTGCGTGTCCTCCACGGAATCCTGCACATCAGCGACATCATTCAACCGCACTGCTGCTCCATTGTTGTAAGCAACGATGACGGAACGATACTGGTCCGACTGCATCAGCTGATCATTGTCTTGAATTGACCAGGCGGTGGAAGCATCTCCTATTTGGCCCTTGGGTTTGTTCGCATTCGCAGCACCCAATGCAGTGCGCACTTGCGCGAGGCCGATTCCCAGTTTGTTTAGCAGCATCGGATTTGCTTCCGCACGCACAGCAGGTCGCGCACCTCCGCCAACAAACACCTGTCCTACTCCTTCCACCTGCGATAACTTCTGCGCCAAGATCGAGTCGGCGGCGTCATACATTCTTGGCAGCGTGACTGTGTCGGATGTCAGCGCAAAGATAAGGACGGGCGCGTCCGATGGATTAGCTTTTCGATAGGTTGGGTTACCGGGTAAATAAGAAGGCAACTGGCTGCGCGCCGCATTAATGGCAGCCTGCACGTCGCGTCCCGCGGCATCAATATTGCGATTCAAATCGAATTGCAAAACAATGCTCGTTGAACCGAGCTGGCTCGTGGAAGTCATCTGGTTCACGCCCGCAATGCGTCCGAACTGCCGTTCCAGAGGTGTGGCCACGGCAGACGCCATAGTTTCCGGACTCGCGCCTGGCAGTCCCGCGCCAACTTGAATCACCGGAAACTCAACCTGCGGAAGGGGTGCAACCGGCAACGCCGTGAATGCGAGCGCTCCAGAGAGAAGCAAAGCGAAGGTTAGAAGAGAAGTACCGATCGGCCTTCGGATAAATGGGGAAGAGACACTCATCAATCGCCTGCTGACGCAGGTTCGGTTATGGCGTTCCCGACCTGATAGCGCTCAAATCTTTTCGCCAGGCGGTCAAACCAGAGATAAACCACCGGGGTGGTAAAAAGAGTGAGAAGTTGACTTAGCAAAAGTCCGCCGACAATCGTTATTCCCAGTGGGTGGCGTAGTTCCGAGCCCGTGCCTCGACCGAGAGCTAGAGGCAAACCTCCCAGCAAGGCAGCCATCGTAGTCATCATGATCGGGCGAAAACGCAACAAGCATGCCTGAAAGATTGCCTCCTCGGGAGGCTTGTGCTCCACGCGTTCGGCTTCAAGCGCGAAGTCAATCATCATGATGGCGTTTTTCTTGACGATACCTATCAATAGAATGATGCCAATCAACCCCACTACTCCTAGGTCATTCCCAGTCAGTGATAGCGCGAGAATGGCGCCCACACCCGCCGAAGGCAGCGTGGAAAGAATGGTTAGCGGATGAATGTAACTTTCATACAGCACTCCCAACACGATATAGACGGTGATGATTGCAGCAACGATCAACCACGGTTCGGACGACAACGAATTTCGGAACGCGGCCGCCGTCCCCTGGAAACTGGTGCGAATGCTCGCCGGAAGTCCAACGTCTGCTTCGGCTTGGTCTATCGCCTTGGTTGCGTCTCCCAGCGAGACGCCGGGAGCCAGGTTGAACGAAAGCGTGACCACGGGGAACTGCCCCTGGTGATTGATTGCCAGAGTTGCATTTGTTCGCTCGACATGGGCAAACGACAACAGAGGCACTTGCGCGCCCGTGGCCGATTTCACATAGAGGTCTTTAAGCGAATCAGGATTCTGCTGGAATTGTGGGTTGACCTCGAGAACCACGTGATACTGATTCAATTGGGTGAAGATGGTAGAAACCTGACGCTGTCCGAAGGCGTCGTAAAGAGTGTCATCAATCGCTTGCGGCAAAATACCCAGACGCGAAGCGGTGTCGCGATCAATGACTAAATTGATTTCTTGCCCATTGTTTTGCTGGTCGCTGGCGACGTCGCGCAATTGCGGAAGCGTGCGTAATTTGTCGAGTAGGCTACTGGATACGGTTGCCAACTCCTGAGCATCGGTATCCTCCATTGAATATTGATAAAGCGTGCGGCTGACACGATCTTCCACCGTCAGGTCCTGCACCGGCTGCATGAACAAAGTAATGCCTTCGACCTGCGCCAGGTTTGGTTGCAACCGGCGAATGATGTCCGATGCGGTCGAGTTTCGTTGGCCGTGAGGCTTCAAATTAATTTGTATACGCCCGCTGTTGCCAGTCATATTGGTTCCGTCCACGCCAATGAACGAAGACAAACTGGCCACGTCAGGATCCTGCAAAATAATCTTCGATAGCGCCTGCTGGCGTTCCGACATTCCGGCAAAAGAAATACTCTGTGGCGCGTCGGAGATGCCAACGATCGCTCCAGTGTCCTGCACCGGGAAAAATCCTTTGGGAACGACGACGTATAGGAAGAGCGTCAAAACCAGCGTGGCCGCTGTCACCAGTAGTGTGGTTGTCTGGTGCCGTAAAACAAACTTTAAACCTTTGCCATAAAAAGCAATGACCCGGTTGTAAAAATCCTCCGACCAATTGTAAAAACGGCTGCGTTTTGATGGGTCATGTCGCTTCAGCAACTTGGCGCACATCATCGGAGTCAAAGTCAGCGATACCACCGCAGACACCAAAATCGTCACTGCCAGCGTCACCGCAAATTCGCGAAACAACCGGCCAACAATGTCGCCCATGAACAAGAGTGGGATGAGCACCGCGATCAGAGAAACCGTCAGTGAAACGATGGTGAAGCCAATCTGCCCGGCGCCTTTGAGCGACGCCTCCAGGGGAGAATCACCCTCCTCCAGAAAGCGATCAATGTTTTCAATCATCACGATGGCGTCGTCTACGACGAATCCCGTGGAAATCGTAAGAGCCATGAGCGTGAGATTGTTCAGG
>JBEEGK010000324.1:0-5176 GCA_041166845.1 Acidobacteriaceae bacterium | reverse complement strand
CACAATACTCTGCGGTAACTCGCCGCTTCAATCACCAACGTGGCGCGGCGGGAGAGCTGGATTGGGCAATGACATCGTTGTTTGATGAACGGCTCTGGCTGGCTTGGCTGGTCAAAGTCCGAATCATAATCCTGACATTTCTACTGGGAATTGAGCTCGCCATCACGCAGCTCGCGCCCCATCCTTTTCCGCTGCGCTTTTTTGTCCATGCGATTCTCCTCTGGTACACAATTTCTTTGTTCTACTTATTTCTGCTTTCTTTCTGGCAGGAATATCGTCTGCAATCCATTCTGCAGATCGTCACCGACCTTGTACTGACCAGCCTGGTGGTTTATGCCACCGGGGGAATTGACAGCTCTTTCAATTTTCTTTATCCCCTGGTCATCATCGTCGCCTGCATGCTTTTGCCCCGCCTTTGGTCCTATCTGACTGCGGCGCTGGCGTTCATTCTCTATGGAACTGTGCTCGAGCTGAGCTTTTTCGAAGTGATTCCAGCGTATTCAAGTAGCCATCCAGGATTGCGTGCATTGCAGGCCATTATCTGGGTAAATCTTTTTGCCTACATGGCGGTCGCATATCTCGCCGGACTGCTGGCAACAAAGCTTCGCCAGGCGGACGTGAAGCTGAGGTATACGAGTGGCGCGTTGGAAAATCTACAGGCCCTGCATGAAAACATTATCCAATCAATCAGCGGGGGACTGGTCACAACGGGATTAGACGGACGAATAACTCTGGCAAATAAATCGGCCCAACTGTTGCTGGAACGCACAGAAGACAAGCTGCTGGGTTGCTTGATCAGTGATTTCTTTCTCGATGGGCTTCCGCAAATTGATTCTGAGCGCGCTCACGGCGAAGTGCGTTTTCTCACTCCTAATAATTTTCGCAAGACATGCCGCGTACGAGTTTCTACATTAACGGTCCCGGAAAAAGGGACGCTGGGATACGTCTACACGATTGATGATTTGACGGAAGTCCGGCGACTGGAGCGGGAAGTCCGGATGCAGGACCGTCTCGCTGCCGTGGGCCGTCTCGCCGCCGCGATTGCGCACGAAATTCGCAATCCCCTCACTTCAATCGCCGGCTCGGTCAGCATGCTCTCTGAAGTGCCGGACCTGAGCAGTGAGCACCGGCAGTTACTGCAGATCGTCACGCGCGAGTCAGAGCGCCTCAATAACATCATTACCGACTTTCTTGCGTATTCACGGGGACGACAGTATCAGTTCGCCAAGGTTGATTTGCTGCCTCTGCTGGAAGATGCACTTACCCTGCTGGAGCACCGCCTGGTCGCCGAAGAGACGGGCATCACCGTTGCACGCAACTATGCCGTGAAAGAAGCGTGGGCGCTGGCAGACGGAGACAAGATAAAACAAGTTTTCTGGAATTTCTGTGAGAACGCGGTGCGTGCAATGAGTGGCGGTGGAACGCTTACCATTTCCATTAAGCCAGTCGAGGATGACTGGGAGCTTCACTTTGGAGACACGGGGCCGGGAATAAGCCCACAAATCATCGAGAAGATTTTTGAGCCCTTCCAATCACAATTTCAAGGTGGCACGGGCCTGGGCCTCGCCATCGTGTATCAGATCGTTCAGGCGCATGAGGGGAAGGTATGGGCGAGATCGAGAGCGGGCGAAGGGACGGTGTTCGTCCTGAGGTTACGCCGCGCCTCGATCGAAGAAAGTGTCAGCGACGCTCGTTCTAACGAACTGCTTCGCGTTAAAGATGAGCAGCCATCCGAAAAAGCGGCCTCGGCCGCAGTTGGAGGTGGCACTCGTGCCTAATATTCTGGTTTGCGACGACGAGCGCTCCATCTGCGAAATGCTGGATATTGCCTTACGCCGAGAAGGCCACCGCGTGGAAACAGTGAACTCCGGTGCAGATGCCAAGAGGAAGTTAGACGGCGCGCTGTTCGACTTGATTATTACGGACATCAGAATGCCAAACATCAATGGCATTGAAGTTCTCCGTCATGCTCATCAGGTCTCTCCCGACTCAGCCGTCATCCTGATGACGGCGGTGGACGACTATGAAGCCGCGGTACAGGCAGTCAAAGCGGGGGGTGCTTCCGATTACATTCGTAAATCTCCTGCGCTGGTAGATGAAGTGAAGCTGGCGATTAAACGGGCCTTGGGAAATATTGCCTTAAGCCGCCAGAACTTTGCTTTAAGAAGGGACGCGGCCAGCCACAATTCATTGGACAACATCGTCGGCGGAAGTACGGCAATGGAGAAGCTGAAACAAACCATCCGCACGGTGGCGTCAACTCAAAGCACGGTGTTGATCTACGGGGAAAGCGGCACCGGAAAAGAGTTGGTAGCGCGTGCCGTTCATGTTTGTTCGCCCCGCGCAACAGCTCCGTTTGTATCTATTAACTGTGGCGCCTTCCCGGAAACTTTGTTGGAGAGCGAATTATTCGGCTATGTAAAAGGCGCGTTCACAGGAGCTAACCAGAATAAGCGTGGGCTATTCGAAGTCGCGCAAGAGGGAACTATTTTCCTCGATGAGATCGGCGAAATGAGTTTGACCATGCAGGTCAAGCTCCTCCGCGTATTGCAGGAGCGTTCGGTGCGTCCGGTGGGAGGGACTGACGAAATCGCAATTGACGTACGTGTGATTGCGGCGACGAACCGTGATCTCGACCGCCAGGTTACGGAAAATACTTTTCGCGAAGACCTCTATTATCGGCTTAGCGTAATTCCAATATCAGCTCCGCCGCTGCGCGAACGGCGAGACGACATTCCGCTGCTGGTAAATTATTTTCTGAAAAAGTATGCGCCCGCGGCAGGGAAGAGCATCATGCGGGTCAACGCTGCTTCGCTCGACGCTTTGAGTCGATATGATTGGCCAGGTAACGTTCGCCAGTTGGAGAATACGATCGAGCGCGCGGTCGCACTCGAGGCCACCGACGAACTCCAGGTCGAGCTACCCGTTGAAAAGGCGAAAGCGAAAGCTGCCGCCGCCGGCGTGGGATGGTCGCATGAAGCCATTCCCGGCAGCACAGAGGCTTTGCCGGAAGGGTTCGACATGGAGAAATACGTGGCGGATATCGAGCGCTCGCTGTTGCAATCTGCACTTGCGCGCTCGAATGGAGTGCAGACCCATGCTGCCGACTTGCTAAAGATTTCCTATCGTTCGTTTAGGCATTTGATGAAGAAGTACGAGCTCTAAACCTGCTAGGTAGACTTCCCCTTCAGTTGCTGTTTCCAACCTAGAACGCGAGCTTTATTGCCTTCATCCTCGGCTTCAGGAATCATGCCTTTTTTCTGATAAATCACTGACAGGCTCGTGTGCGCAAGGATGTCGTCCGGATCAAGTTCGGCAATTCGCTTTGCCACTGCAATAGCTTCATCGAGACGATTAAGATCCTGCAGCGCGCGTGAGAGGCCATGCATGGCTTCAGTGAAGGTCGGGTCAGCCGCAAGCGACTTCTGGTATTGACCTACTGCCCGTTCGTGTTCGCCCTCAGCTACCAGATCAAGAGCGGCATAGTAGTGATCTTCAGCTATCTGGCGAGGATTGGAATCAGGCATGAGTGATCGAGGGTGGCAGAGGATTAAAGTTTAGCATGTGGCGTTTAATACGCCAGCAGAGGGTTTATGAGAACGGCACGACCTCCCTCTCAGAGTTGAAGCATGCCCTATACTAAAATTCCATGCTCTACATCTTTCGCTTCTTGTGGAATGCCACCAAAGGCCATCGCCTCACCCCGTGGCGCAGTCCTTACCTGCTATGGCGGATCGAGACGTACTGTGGAGTGAAGATGCAGCAAATCGGATTTCTAGAGTTTTGGGAATTCGGATGGCGGGAGCGCGAGAGTCTCTGGCGATTTCTAAAATGGACGGCGGAAATGGAACACTACGTACATCCTAAATCCAAAAGTTCCTAGCTACTGGCCATTGGTGGCCGCTGCAGCGCCTTCCAGCGCCAGATTCACTTCACTGCCTTTGCCGCTGCCAATCAATTGCAGAGCTGACGCTCGATTTGCGGCGATTTCCAGATATCCCATGCTTCCGACAATCGCGAATATCTGCTTGGGAGTTCCGTCCGCATAAGCTGATTTCATCTCCGTGATATCGCTTTTGCCGATCGTGATCTTAAATGCCGGAGGCGCTTCCTGAAACAGAGCGGGAACATCTTGTGCCGTGAAATTTGTAACCAGATTGCCGAAGCGGTCCACCTTCAGAATCACGCCTCGCATCTGATTGGGCGCGACCGTCTTTGGCTTAGGCGCGTTGAAACGTACGAAGTCGGTAATCGGCTCGCCGAATTTTCCTGAGTCCACGCCCTTGGCAAGGTAGGCACTGACGGGCGCAAAAATGTCGCGCGCATGAAAAGTCTTGCTAATCGGCGAAAGGAAGTAATGGTCCGAGGTGATATTTTGCACGTTCATGCGCTCTTCCCGGCTATAGACAAGCGAGAGAACGCCGTTGTCAGGAGCGACAAAGTGGTGCTTCTCGCTGCTGGCGATAATTGGACGTCGCGCGCTTCCGACTCCCGGGTCCACTACTACCATGTGAACTGTGCCGGCTGGGAAGTACGAATAGGCCTGCGCAATCGTCAAGGCACCATCGAGCACGTCGAATGGCTGGACGGAATGGCTGATATCCACGATCGAGGCTTCCGGAACAATCTCCAGAATTACGCCTTTAAGCGTTCCTACAAAGTGATCGTTGAGTCCGAAATCGGTAGTAAGGGTAATGATCGGGGAGTGCGCCAATGTTTCCTCGCTAAGAAGCAGGTAAAATTTGAAAGTAACCTGCTGCTGAGGAGCGAGTCAAGGTACTGAAGTAACGCGTCGCGACCGAGTGATTGTTGAGTTCTTCTTCGCCTATTGAATCAGAATGTCGCCTGACCCGGTCCGGACATTCACCGGGACTCCACCCCCACCAACTTTACCCCTGACTTCCTTTCGTCCCATGGTGCCTTGGGACGAGATGGGCTGTGAAACCGTGATCGAGCCGGAATTAGTATGCGCATCAAGATCGAAAGCGGACGAGGAAGCCAACCGCAACTTAACCGTTCCCGAGCCTGTGTTTACCAGCCACCCGCCTGTTGGTTCGCCATCCACGTGGATGGTGCCGCTGCCTGCCCTGGCCTCAAGCGAGTCTCGCACGCCCCTTAAATCCATTCCGCCGGAACCGGTGCTGACACGAACTGTTCCGGGCGCGGTCTGTTGCAA
>JBEEGK010000323.1:0-2853 GCA_041166845.1 Acidobacteriaceae bacterium | reverse complement strand
GTTACCGGAAACCGTAATCGAGTATATGAAGCGCTTTCGCGTGAATGCTGACGGCAAAGCCACATTCGCGATTGTGCAGGCAGAGGACGAACTTGCTGCGATCGGCATGGTAATGGGCGCGGGTTGGGCGGGCGCGCGTGCAATGACAGCGACGTCGGGACCCGGGATTTCGTTGATGGCTGAATTCGCGGGGCTTTCTTACTATGCCGAAATTCCTGGCGTGGTATGGGATATTCAACGTGTTGGACCTTCGACCGGCCTTCCCACTCGCACCTCGCAAGGGGACATGTTATCAGCGGCATTTCTTTCGCACGGCGACACGAAACACATTCTGCTGATTCCATCATCCGCTGAGGAATGCTTCACCATGGCGCAGGAGGCATTTGATCTGGCGGAACATTTACAGACCCTTGTCTTTGTGATGTCTGACCTCGATCTCGGCATGAATAACTGGATGGCGGATCCATTTAAGTATCCGGAAAAACCGTTGAACCGGGGAAAAGTTCTGAGCAAAGAGAAGCTTGATGAGGTTGGCAGTTTTGCCCGCTACAAAGATGTCGATGGAGATGGCATCGGCTACCGCACCTTGCCGGGCACTGATCATCCCGCGGCCGCGTACTTTACCCGCGGTACTGGACACAACGAGAAGTCGCAATATAGCGAGCGTCCGGACGACTTTGAACAGAATTTAGAACGTATTAATCGTAAGTTTGAAACCGCACGCAAGTTTGTGCCTCGTCCCGACATTGTTTCTTCGGGCAAATCAAAAGTCGGGATCATCGGATACGGCACATCTCACTGGGCTCTGGTCGAGAGCCGCGATCAATTGCGCAACGAATGCAAAATCGAGACTGATTACTTGCGTCTGCGAGCTTTTCCGTTCAATCAAGACGTACACAATTTTGTGAGGCAGCACGATCGGGTCTATGTGATCGAGCAAAACCGCGACGCGCAGATGTTGAGCCTGCTCAAACTCGACTTGGAAGCAGAGTTGGTTCCACGGTTGCGCAGCATAGCGCACATCCATGGCTTACCGCTCGATGCCCGCTCAATTACTGACGAGTTCGTCACCATGGAGGGGAAGTAGATGGTCAGCACGCCCACCAGCGCACCGGCTCCGAAAACAAATCGCATCGGTTTGCAGGTATTGGATTATC
Source organism: Acidobacteriaceae bacterium (assembly GCA_041166845.1). Lineage (GTDB taxonomy): Bacteria > Acidobacteriota > Terriglobia > Terriglobales > Acidobacteriaceae > JALYIM01. Next base: position 1,696 of record JBEEGK010000323.1, on the reverse strand, counting down.
GCGGAGCAAAATCCACGCTGTGCGCCGGCTGCGGGCATAATTCGATTTCCGAACGCATTATTGACGCGATGTATGAAATGGGTATTCAGCCCGAGCGCGTCGCAAAGCTAAGCGGCATCGGATGCTCCTCCAAAACGCCCGCATATTTTATGGGACGCTCGCATAGTTTCAACTCCGTTCACGGACGCATGCCATCCATCGCCACTGGCGCCGTACTCGCAAACCGGACGTTACTTGCGCTAGGCGTCAGTGGCGACGGAGACACCGTCTCCATCGGGATGGGGCAATTTGTTCACTTGATGAGGCGCAATCTCCCTCTGATTTACATCATCGAAGACAACGGCGTTTATGGCTTAACTAAAGGACAATTCTCCGCCACCGCCGACCTGGGTTCTAAGCTGAAAACCGGGGTCATCAACGATCTGCCCCCGGTTGATACCTGTGCCATGGCCATTTCGCTGGGAGCGACTTTTGTAGGACGTTCGTTTTCCGGTGACAAGAAACAATTGGCCAGTATGCTGAAGGCGGCGATTTCGCACCGCGGGACTGTCATGCTCGACGTAGTTTCTCCCTGTGTCACGTTCAATGACCATGAAGGCTCGACGAAATCCTACAAGTACATGATTGATCACGACGAGCCGCTGCAAGATATTAGCTTCGTACCATCGTTCGAAGACATTGCAGTTGACTATGATCCCGGTACCACGCTCGAAGTCACCATGCATGATGGATCAAGTTTGCGGTTGCGGAAATTAGAGGAAGACTACGATCCTACCGACAAACTGCGCGCCATCAATCGCATGGGCGAGGCACATCAAAAAGGAGAGATTTTAACTGGAGTACTGTACGTCAACACCCAGGCGCCGAACTTCGTGGACATGTTAAATATTACGGAAGAACCGCTGGCCACTTTGCCCGAATCTGCCGTGCGTCCAGGAAGGGAAGTGCTGGAACAAGCAATGGAAGAGTTGCGCTAGCAACTATTTTCGTTTCTGCTCGGGTTCTCCGCTATGCTCCGGATTGCCGCCCGGCTCCGGGAAGTCTGTATCGGAAGATTTTAGAAGCGTATCTTGATCGCGATGGCCAAGCTGGCCTTGCATGGAAGTGTTACCACCTTCGTAGTTGTCATCTTGCTCCACCGCCCCCTTTCCAGAGTCCTGATCGCGATGGTTTTTTTCGGGATGAATTATCTTTTTGGTCTCGTTCATGCTTGGCGCCCCAATAGCGGAAGAGTATGTTCTCCCGCGGAATCTTTGAAGTCTAACACCCCATAGACAATGGTAACGACGCGTAGAAAAACATAAGGCGCCGGGAAAGAAAGCCCGGCGCCTTACATCGTGCTACTGAGAAGAGTTCTCCTTCGGTAAATCGTTAAGGTTTCGGTTTCCAGAATTCTGGGTCAGCCTGCACCCAGCCGTCTGGTGGATAGCTCATCTTCGGATTGAATTTAAATAAGTTTGTCTGGGCCGAGTCCACGGCCGAACCCTCGAGCTCCGAAAGTTTCTTCATTCCATCTTCGCCCATGGCTTCTACAAACTTCTTTTCCTTGCCGAATGCCTCGTCAATTTCCGCGCCGGACTTCCGGGGCGAGAAAACGACATAAGTGTGGCCTTGTTGTCCGAACATTACTTCATACATTGCCCAGTGTGTGTCGGGTACCTTTTCGTAGGCTGCCATTACCAGTTTTACCAGGTCA
>JBEEGK010000322.1:0-10642 GCA_041166845.1 Acidobacteriaceae bacterium | reverse complement strand
GCAGCTACCGTCTGCCACCGCGGCTCGAGGAACTTTGGGATTTCGAAGGCCGCTCTGACCTTCCCGACTTGCCCGAGTCTTCTGACTTGCCCGAGCTCCCAGACTTGGACGACTGGTCGGACTTGCTGTCGGACTTGGATTCTGACTTTTCAGAAGAGGCAGACTTTGAACTCGTGTGCTTGGAATCCAAATCGGATTTCGCGCCGGAATCTGATTTCGAATTAGAATCGCTCTTGGAGCCGGAGTCTCCATTGGAAGACGAAGCGCTCGAGCCAGATTTTTTTGCATAGTCCGTCACATACCATCCCGACCCTTTGAACTGGACAGCGGGCGCCGATATCATCTGCTCGACTGTGCCGCCGCAGTCCGGGCATTTCTTCATGTGAGGATCGGAAAATTTCTGGATGCGCTCAAAGCGATGATGACATTTCTTACATTCGTACTCGTAAAGTGGCATGGTTTAAGACGCGTGGGCAAAGTAGCGACGCTTTCTGAATTCTAGGGTGTGCTACTGCTTCCGTCAATTTCCCGAGCCGAGCTAGAGTGGGACCAATGATAGACTCGCGTCCATGACGGCAGAAGGAAAAGCCGATGTCGGGCCGCTCCCGCAGGGTCAAGTCCCTTCTGCGCGCGCGACGCTCTATCTGGTAGCAACTCCTATTGGAAATCTCGAAGACATCACGCTGAGAGCGCTCCGCGTACTGAAAGAAGTTGACCTGATTGCCTGCGAGGACACTCGCCAGACGCAAAAGCTACTCAGCCATTACGGAATCACAACTCGGACCACCAGCTACCATGAGCACAACGAAATGGCGCGCGCGGCGGAACTCGTTAAAGAACTGGAGCACGGTAAGCGAATCGCCGTGGTGACGGACGCGGGCATGCCCGGTATTTCAGATCCGGGCTTTCGGTTGATTTCCCTGGCGATCAAAAACGGCTATACGGTTGTGCCCATTCCTGGTGCTTCAGCATTTGTTTCCGCGCTCGCGGCGGCGGGTCTCTCCACCGATTCTTTTCGGTTTAACGGATTTCTGCCTGCGAGATCGGGGCAACGACGGCAGACTTTGGAAAAAATTCGTTGGTCGTCGCTTACGGAAATTTTCTACGAAGCGCCGCATCGGCTGAAAGAAGCGTTGCAGGACGTTGTGGAATTGTTAGGACCCGATCGGCAAGTTGTAGTCGCCCGTGAAATCACAAAAGTCTATGAAGAATTCCTTCGTGGTCCGTCGAGTTCTGTATTCAAGACGCTTGCGGCTCGTGACCAGATCAAGGGCGAGATCACGCTCCTCATTGGAAAAACGGACGCCACGGAAACGTACGTCAGCGCCTCGCCATTGACCATCAAAGAACGCGTTTCCGAAATTATGGGCGCTGAGAAAATAGACGAAAAAGCGGCGCTGAAGAAAGTTGCGAAAGAGAGGGGTATCTCCAAAAGCGCGGCTTACCGCGAACTGCAAAGAAGCAAATAGCGGAGCGTTACTTCGGAGTTAACTCACGCTTCACGGCGTCGCTGACTTGCTTGCCATCCACTCGGAGCCCGGCCTCTGAGAAGCGCGCCATCACATTCTTCATCACTGTGCCCATATCTTTTATTCCGGGCGATCCCATTTCGGCAATCACGGCTCTTACCCCAGCTACAACTTCTTCGTCCCCGGCGGCCTTGGGCAGGTAGCCTTCAATCATCGTGATTTCAAGGGCTTCTTTGTCGGCCATCTCCTTGCGTCCACCTTTGAGAAACTGCTCCACTGATTCCTTGCGTTGTTTGATCAACGTGCTCAGAACCTGCTGTGACTCTTTATCATCGAGAGGCGCCATCTTCTCGATTTCGCGATTTTTGAGCGCACTCTTGACCATCCGCAAAGTGGATAGCCGGTGTTCATCCCGCGATTTCATGGCGAGGACGAGATCTTTCTGAATTTGTTCGCTAAGGCTCATATCAGGATTGTATATCTCGGCGTTCGCTGGCCACTGGCAAGGAAGCATTCAATGGACTGAACGCCAGATTCCACAGATGAGAGTTCCACGATAAACTATTAGACATCTTCTCTCACAAGGACCAATCTTAAATGCTGCTGAAAAATCGTCTTTTCACTCCCGGACCAACCCCGTTGCTTCCCGCCGCGCAGACCGCCATGGCCGCGTTCACCATGCACCATCGCACGGCGGATTTTCGTGCACTATATACGCGGGTACTTGCAGACATGAAGGATTTTATCGGCACGGAGAACGATGTCCTGGTGCTGGCGTCGTCGGGCACCGGAGTGATGGAAGGATCAGTCTCCAATTTGACTTCCCCGGGCGACAAGGTGTTAGTGCTCAGCGCCGGAAAATTCGGCGAGCGGTGGCGCGATCTGGCGAAGGCTTTTGGATGTGCCGTGGAGATGATCAGTGTCCCTTACGGCCAGACGTTTTCGCTGGACGACATTCGTCAGAAATTGGCTCCCGACATTCGGGCGGTATACGTACAAGCCACTGAAAGCTCCACCGGCGCGCGACACGATATAAAAGGCATCGCGAAAGTCGTACGCGACAAAGGTGACGATGTTCTTCTCGTGGTGGATGCAATCACCGGTCTGGGAACCACGCACCTCGACGTGGATGGCTGGGGAGTGGATGTGATCATTGGCGGATCGCAGAAAGCGTTGATGATTCCTCCGGGGCTCGCCTATTGCGCCGTGAGCGAGCGAGCATGGAAACGAATGGAGAGCGCGAAATCTCCGCGCTATTATTTCGATTTTCGTAAAGAGCGCAAAGCGGCTGCCAAAGGAGAATCTTCTTACACTCCGGCGACCTCGCTCATCGCCGCGCTGGGCGCAGCTTTGGACTTCATCCGCCAAATGGGTGACGGTGACGTGAAACTTGGACGAAAAGCGCTGGTAAATAATGCGGAACTTGCCGCCGAGATGACACGGGCCGGCGCCCAGGCACTTGGCCTGAAGCTTTTCGCGGCGTCCGCGCCGGCGGCAGCGCTTACCGCCATTGACGCGCCCGCTGGAGTGGATTCGAGCGCGATGGTTAAGAAATTTCGCGATTTGTTTTCCGCCGTAGTTGCCAACGGACAGGGCGACATGAAGGGCAAGTTATTCCGCATCGCACACATCGGATATTACGACTACATTGATACCGTCGGAATTCTGTCTGGTCTCGAACATGTTTTGGCGAGCGTAACCGGCAAACCCGTCGAGTACGGCTCATCGGTGAGAGCGGCGCAGGAAGTCTTCGCTAAACATCTGCAAGCACACTCAAAAGCACCCGCAGAGGTCGCAGTTGGTTGACAAAGTGAGGCCGGGCCGCGCTTGCGCATTCTCGCAGCGATAAGTTCGAAATCCAACTAACGAGTCGCGGCCGTGCTGTGCGGCCGCATATCTCTCACAGAAAAAGGGCCCATGAAAATTGTCATTGCCGAAAAAATGTCAGCATCCGCAGTTGATTTGTTGCGCGAGCCTGATTGGACCATCATCACTCCGGAACAGATAGACGGGAAACTTGCCGAACATCTGGAAGCAGCGGACGCGCTGATCGTCCGGTCGGCAGTGCAAGTCAATGCAGAGTTGCTCGCTAATGCGCCCAAGCTGCGCGTAATAGGACGCGCAGGCGTCGGGGTGGACAATATCGAGCTCGAACCCGCCACCCGCAAGGGTATTGCCGTGATGAACACGCCCGGTGCGAATGCCGTCGCGGTAGCGGAGCACACTGTGGCCATGATGCTGGCGATGGCGCGTTTTGTTTGCCGCGCCAACGAACTGATGCACGCCGGCAAGTGGGAGAAAAAGACTTTGCAAGGCTCTGAACTGCGGGGCAAAACTCTCGGGGTCGTGGGGCTCGGAAAGATCGGAATGGAAGTTTCTCGCCGCGCCCGCGCCTTCGGCATGGAGGTTGTCGCGCATGATCCCTTCGTCTCGGCGGCCGTCGCCAGAGAACAAAACATCCGCATCGGTTCCCTCGAGGAGGTTTATGCGGTGGCGGATTACCTCACGCTGCACGTCGGGCTTACTCCGCAAACGGCTGGCATGATCAATACCGATTCGCTGAAGAAAATGAGAAAGGGCGTCCGGTTGGTCAACTGCGCTCGCGGAGAGTTGGTTGACGAGGCTGCGTTGGCGGAAGCACTCAAGAGCGGACAGGTGTCCGCCGCCGCGCTTGATGTTTTCGTCGAAGAACCCTTGAAAAACTCTCCTTTCAACGCCATGCAAAATGTCATCTTGACGCCCCACATTGCAGGCTCGACTCACGAGGCCCAAGAGGCAGTGGGCATTCAGATCGCGCTTCAGGTAAAAGAGTACTTGAAGCATGGTGTGATTCAGAATGCAGTCAACGTGCCTTCCGTCTCGCATGACGAGTATCTTGAATTGCAGCCTTACACCGTTCTGGCGGAGCGGTTAGGCTCGTTTCTGGCGCAGATCAGCGAGGGTACTCTGGAAGAAATCTCGCTCAGCTACAGCGGACACATCGCCGATTGGAAAACAGATCTGATCCGCAATGCCGCGATCAAAGGCATCCTCAACGAACTTTTGGATGAGAAGGCGAACCTGGTGAATGCGGGGACGATCGCGGCATCGCGCGGACTGCGAATTCATGAAGCGCGCAAGCCGGCATCTAAAGGCGGGGCGGGAAGTGTGCTTTCCATCTCCGTGAAAGCTCTCAGAGAAGAACACATCATGAAGGGCGCGGTATTGCGAGAAGAAACTCCTCGACTTCTCCATATGGACGGAATAGATATCGAGGCGCCTCTGGAACGCAATCTCATCTACATGCGCAATCAGGACGTCCCCGGAGTAATTGGACGCGTGGGCACCGTCTTGGGCAAACATCAAATTAACATCGCAAATTTTTCTCTGGGACGTCGCGCTGCAGCCCGACAAGAACAGGCGCGGGAGGCCATCGCCGTGATACAAGTGGACCAGGCCGTGCCTGAAGTAGTGCTGAACGAATTGCGGGGACTGCCCGCCATCGAACAGGCAAAATCCGTGCGCCTGTTCTGAGATCAGATGTGCGAGGGTTCGGTAGTCTTATGAGAATTCATGGTGTCTAAAAGATTAGTAATTTTCGTTCTGCTCGCCGTTTTCGGAGCTATGATTCTTCCGCTCATGAGCGCTGCTCAATCGAATCGCTTCGACGTGAGCGCTGGCGCGTCTGCTGTTTTCAGCAAAAGCTCGTCAGGAAATGGAACGACCGATAGCCCCACCAATTCACTGGGCTTCCTGGCAACCGCCCGCTACCGTTTCAACGCGAAACATTCTTTGGCCGTGAATTACGGGCGTACCCAAAATTCACAGATTTTTAGCACGCCCCCATTCTTCTATCGCATTCAGGGCTCGGTGAGCGAGTACAGCGGTGCCTACATGTTTTCTCCCTTCGAGACGAAGAAACTTGAGCCATTCCTTTTCGCTGGGGCGGGTGCGCTGGTCTTTAATCCATCCAATACTTTTATTGATGGTTTTCAAGTGCCAGTGGCTGCTGTGCGGCAAACCGAAATTGCCTTCTTGTACGGAGCAGGAGTGGACTACCGCGTTCATTCCTTCGTGGGATTGCGGCTGCAATATCGCGGGCTGATATACAAAGCGCCCGACTTCAGCTTCCCGGGGTTCCTGACAAGCGCGAGGGGGCATCTCGCCGAGCCTTCGATTGGGCTGGTCTTCAAGTTCTAGTAGCTGGGGCAATTCAGGAATTTAGAGATGCTTTTCGCAACTTGCGGCTCTCAGCCAGCAAAGCCATAGAGTGCATCAGATTTTGCAGTGTGACAATTCCGACCAAGCGCTGATCTTCGACCACTGGGATGATGCTCAAGTTTCGTGCCGTCAGTTTGCGGAACGCCGAGGCGAGCGACTCCTTCTTCTGCGCGACTTCAAAAATACGATTCATCACTGCCTGCACGTACCCATTGCCCTCTAGTCGCAGCGCTTGAAGTATCTTTTGCTTCGAAACTACTCCCACCATGTCGCTGCCGCGGATGACCGGGAAATCGTCTTGCAATGAATGGACTGCCTTTTCCAATGCGTCTTCCAGAGTATCTGCCGGCGATAACGTGGCGAAATCGGTGAGCATGATGTCTTCAAGCTGTACCTTTTCGAGCACCGACTGAAATACTGCCGATCGCTCTTCTAATTGTGCTCCCAGCAGCAAGAAAAAACCCGTAATGGCAAGCCACGCCGCTTCAGTTTCTCCGCCTTCCATGTACTGTACCATGCCGAGAATTATGAAAAGAGTCGCGAATGTTTGTCCGATGGACACCGCTCGGCGTGTCGCCCGCACGGGATCCATGCCGCGGCTGAACCACGCCCGCAGAATGCGGCCACCGTCCATGGGATACGCGGGCAGCAAATTGAATGCTGCCAGCCACAAATTTCCCCAGACAATACTGCGCGGCAAATCATCCGATCGCAAATACGGCTTCGCCCAGAGATGAGCATTCGGATGAACCGCCAAAATAATTCCGGTCGCGACCAATGCGATGACGATATTGACCACCGGGCCGGCGAGAGCGATCCCAATATCCCGCTTCCAGGTTATAGCGCCAGGCTCCGGCGGCCTCTGACTCTCGTCGAAGACCGTCACTCCCCCGATGGGAAGCAGGATAATCGCCCGCGCTGGAATGCCGGCATGCTTCCCAACCATTGCGTGCCCAAGCTCATGCAGAACAACGCCGCCAAAAATGATCCCAACCAGCGCCATCCCTCGTTGCGCACTGGGATTGATGTGGGCAGCCGACTCGCTCAACCACACAAACACCAACAGCAACAGAAACGTCAGATGGACGCGCACTTCTACTCCGAAGAGTCGTCCCGCCGGGATGGACCAATTTCTCATTATGCTTAGATATGTTTAGCGAGCTCTCTACTATTCTATCTGGAACTTGGATGTTCGATCATTGTGGACAGTTGGCGGGCGTGGGCTGAAGCGTTGCAACGTCAAATTGGATCAAATGAAAAGCATGAGAACTTTCGCGTGAGAGTGATCGCAGGGAAACTTCGCAGCCGCAAGTTGCAGTCACTGCCGGGAATGGACATCCGCCCAACTTCTGACAAGTTGCGCGAAACACTATTCAACGTGCTCACGGCCGGCAACCCATCTCGCCTTGAAGGCAAGATTTGGATAGATCTTTTCGCAGGAACCGGAGCCGTTGGAATCGAAGCGATAAGCCGCGGGGCATCCCCTGTTTACTTTGTAGAAGGGGCGCCTGCGGCAGTGGAATTGATCAGGGCGAATCTGCGCTCCCTAGGAATCGACGGAGGATTTCAGATCCTTGCACAGGATGTATCTCGGACCCTGCGTGCGTTGGTCGAAAAAGAAATTCGGGCTGATTTTATTTTCCTGGATCCACCCTACAAATTAACCGACATTTACAGCTCGACTCTGTCGGCGCTGTCGCATTCATCGCTGCTGACGCAAACAAGCGTAGTGATTGCAGAACATGAGAAAAGATTCGATCCAGGAGAAACGTTCGGCGAGTTACATCGCTATCGAAAACTAATACAGGGCGATGCAGCCTTGAGCTTTTATCGCCTCGGATAGGCCTTCCATCTCGAGGAAGAGATGCAACGGCTTCAGGCCAAGATTCACCAGCAAAAACTTGGCCTACATCAGAATCGTGTCCGCCCGTCGAACAATCGGATGCTGCATTTCCTGCAATTCATTCTTTACTAAATTCAATCCGTAAACGCATTGCTCGAAATGATTCGAGAGGCTCGCGAACAGCGGCGCGACTTTGGTGTATTCGAAATACTCAAATTTGGAAACGACATGATAGCTCTCTTTGCCCGCCTTGATCCAGTCCACAAAATTTTCCGTGCGATTTTTGCGCAGGCGAAAGTGGTTGATGCTTTCGGGAAACATCCCGGTAAAGAATAGTGTGTAGTCGCCGATGTGCTTTCGCACCTGACGCTCACGATCGAAGGACGGCGCGGGTCCGTAAACGGGGTCGGACTCCAGCAGCATCTCGCCAACATCCGTAAGTGAACGATCATTCGCATTGCGAATCTTGTGGAGTTCGTCTATCTCACAAAATTCAGCCAGAAGATGCGCAACATAGGCTACGATCGCCGGATCGCGAAGGCCAATCTCCTGGGCATAGTGGCGCCCGACCATCTCTTTAAAGAGCTTCTGCAGTGGATTCGTTTCCGAAATCATACTGGGCTCCTCTCACTAACAACTATGCGCGACTATTATCGTAGCGTGGCTCAAAGCGCAAGTGACTCTTGTAATGCGCGCATCTCATTCACTGCAATCATTAGAACCCTAAATGAGACAGAAGGTTTCTTTCGAATTTTTGGCACTCAATTGACACGAGTGCCACTCGGATGGTTCGCGATCTCTATAGAATCGCTTCGGAGGAAAGATCGAAATGCAGCGAACAAACATTTCTAGCAGCGCGCCCTGGGAAGCGGTGGTGGGCTATTCCAGGGCGGTGAAAGTCGGCCCGTACATCCACGTGGCGGGAACCACGGCGACAGGTGCGGATGGAAAGATCGTCGCATCCGACGATGCGTATGGTCAAGCTGTACAAATTTTTCACAATATCGCCACTGCATTGCAGCGTGCGGGAGCCAGCCTCAACGATGTGGTGCGCACGCGCACTTTTCTGACGAATATCAAGGATTGGGAAAAGGTCGGGAAGGCCCACGGCGAAGTTTTCCGGGACATCCGCCCCGCAACTACCATGGTCGGGGTGAGTGCTCTCGTTAGTCCCGAGATGCTGGTCGAAATCGAAGTTGACGCGATTGTTGCGGCCGAAATGTGATTGAAGCAAAAACACAAAAGCCGACTTGATAGCCGGCCTTGCGATCGATACAGAATTCGCGATTACTTCTTGGGGGCGATAGCGTCTTTTGCGGCCTTCGCCACGCGGAACTTCACGACCGTCTTCGCCTTGATCTGGATAGGCTCGCCAGTCTGCGGATTGCGTCCGACGCGCGCCTTGCGATGTGCCTTCACCAGACGTCCAATGCCGGGGACGACGAAGACTCCGTTTTTCTTGGTTTCCTTGATTGCGGTGTCGGCAAGGTTCTCCAGAAACGCGGCCGCCGTCTTATTGTTGAGTTCTAGTTTCTCTGCTAACTGCCGAACGAGTTGCGTCTTGGTCAAACCTGATGCCATGAATCCTCCTTGAAGGCGAAACAGAATTTTTTGCGAATGGGCGCTATCTTATACTGCTTTCCTGTGGAAAAGGAGAAGTTTCAGCCGCAATTTACGCGGAGATTCTCAATGTGGAACCCGCAAAGCCATATGAATGGCCTGTTTCGAGCGATGCCCGCATGAAAAGCTAGTAATATTGCGGGTTCCCGGATGTTCGGCATCTGGCAGGTGTCCAAATCCTAATCTAGACGGGAGTTCCAGTTTGAGCTGTGCCATCTGTGAGAGGCGAAAGGAAAAACGCTTTTGTCCAGTCGTTCACGGACGCATTTGTCCGCAATGCTGCGGAGAAAATCGGGAGATCACTTTCGATTGCCCCAGTGAGTGCGTCTATTTACAGCAGGCGCGGCAACATGAGAGGCCGCGATCGCTGGAAGAATTGGACCGCTCAAGTTTATTCCTTGAGGTCGAGGTAGGAGAGCAATTCGTGCATGAGCAGGAGCATCTGATTCTAGGATTGAGTTACGCCTTGGCCACAGGTGCTCACAAAAACAGCGCCATTAAAGATCCCGATGTGATTGTCGCCTTGACTACGGTGACCAAAAGGTTTGAAACGCTAGTCAACTCTGGGCTGCATTATGAGGTGCCCGATGCGAACCCGCTGCATCAATTGATCGCCGGCGAAGTCGAAAACATGATTAAGGAGTATCGAGAAACTGAGACGAAAAATCTGGGCTACTCTCGGCTAAGAGATTCTGACATTTTGCGGGCACTGGTGTTCCTGCTGCGTCTTGCTCAGTCGCGGACATCGGGCAGGCCCAGATCCCGCGCGTTTGTAGATTTCGTGTTTGCGCAATTCCCCAGTGAAGACGCTTCGAAGTCCGGCGTTCAAGAAGCCAGCAGACTCATTACTCCGTGACTTCTACAGTTTTCAAAGTGCCGCATTTCAGCGTTCTATTTTTCGCACAATCTGCCCATCCGGTAATGCATCGAGCAACTCCTGAATGCTTCGATTTAGTGAGGGATGTCGAACTTCGGGAGCGATTTCCGCCAGCGGTTGCAGCACGAAGCGACGTTTGTGAAGCCCGGGGTGAGGAACGGAGAGTCCTGGAACTTCAATCTTGGCGTCGCCGAACAGAAGAATGTCTATATCAATAATCCGTGGGCCTTTTTTGATTTCGTTGACCGTGCGTTCCCTTCCCATTTCTCGCTCGATATCGAGCACCGCGTCCATTAACTGCTGGGGGGTCTTTTCTGTTTCCATTTTTACCGCACAGTTTAAAAACCAGGGTTGCTCAGTAAAATCGACCGGCTCAGTTTCGTAAAAAGACGAGACTGCGAGGACTTTCCCCGCAGTCCTGAGCTGCGAGATGGCAACCTTCAGGTTTGCAATCCGATCGTTAAGATTCGATCCCAGTGATAGGTAGGCAGTTGTTTGCAAATGTTAGGTCCGAGTTTTCTGTGTAGATGCGAAACTATATTAACGAAGGAATTGGAAAGCACACGACTTTACCAGGAATCCAGCTTGTGACTTGCGGCGAAAAAACTGTGGCTTAGGCTGATAAGAAATCCA
>JBEEGK010000321.1:0-2532 GCA_041166845.1 Acidobacteriaceae bacterium | reverse complement strand
TCCATAGGCAGTTACGTACAAGTCTTCGTTGCCATCATTGTCGTAGTCACCTACAGCTACGCCCATGCCATAGCCGACCCCCTGCAAACCTGCCTTTTCGGTGACGTCTTCAAACGTACCATCCGATTTCTGGTGATAGAGGCGATTCCAATACTTCGGTCCGCTTTTCCGTGGAACGGTGCCTTTTGCTGTCGGATCCTGAAGAGGTGCTCCATTGACAACAAAAATATCCAGCCTGCCGTCATTGTCGTAGTCGAACAAAGCAACTCCGGGGCCCATGGTTTCAATCAGATATTTCCTGGGAGTGTGGGATGCTTGATGAAGGAAACTGAAGCCACTGGCCCTTGTCACATCAACGAACTGTCCGGGGGAATTTGCGGGAGCAGGCGCTCCAGTATTTGGATTAACTTGCTGGCATCCAGCTATGTTCGCGGATACTAAGCAACAGAAAACGATAGCAGTGATCCAGAGTCGTGCACTCCTCGCGGGCCTGTGCTCGATTGAAGTCAACGGCCTTGTGGAACTGGACTGCCGTGCCACTGAAAGGTAACCAAGGTCCCTGCAGCGAGAGTGTAGTCGAAGTGCTCGTTGTCCCAATCCACCTCGACCTTTTGCGCTTTATCGCCGCTGTTCAGGGCCAACAAGACTATAGAACCGTCGAGATTCTTAAACGCGACGTCAATAAGACTATCTTTTTCGAAACTATTGGATTCGATTCGATATGCCCCAGGAACAACGAACTTGCTAATGTGTCCGAGTGCGAAGTAATCAACCGTCAGCTTCGTTGGCGATGTCATGGTCGAGGATTGAGCAGCCTCATCGTTTCTTATAGTCACTAAGCCTCGGCAAGTGCCGCATCCGCCGGTATGAGGACCATTGGCCTGGTCTAACGCCAGATTCCACAACACAACACTCTTCGCCCAAGCGCGCGTCACCTCAATAATTAGCTTAGCCTGGTGCTCCAGAAGATTTCCCTTCTGCCACTCTCCTCCGGAGCATTCCGTTTCCCAAATTTCTTTTGCCGGAAACTGATCGTGCAACTTATTCTGCGCGGATACATCTCCGCCGTAACAATGGGTAGCGGTGCCCGCCACTGCAGCAGCGGCCTTCGGATCGACCAGAACTTGCTGCGGAAAAGCAATTAAATCCCAATTGTGATCGAAGATCAGGATTTTCGTATTGAGTCCTGATTCGCGAAGCCCCGGCGCGAGATGATCGCGTACGAAAGAAAGTTGCTCATCAGCCGAAACCCTCATTCCCGGATAATCGGTCGGGACATAAAGCGGCTCGTTCTGCATGGTCACTGCATAGATCGGCACGCCTGCCAAAGTATACGCTTGTATGAACTTGGCGAAATATTTTGCCAGTGCTGGATAGAAAGACTTCAGCAATGTCCCTTGGATCAGCGATCCAGAGCTCTTCATCCACCCCGGAGGACTCCATGGAGTTGCCATAATTTTCAGCTGGGGATTGATCGCGAGCGCCTGTTGTAGGACCGGAAGAATGTAGGCACGATCATGATCAATCGAAAACCGCTTCATCTCGGGGTCCGTTTGGCCCGCGGGCAAATCATCGTAGCTGTAATCGTTCAGCGCAAAATCACTTGCCCCCATAGGCTGGCGAAGAAAGCTCAGTCCGATTCCGTTAACCGGATCGAACAGCCTCTTCATGAGATCTTTACGCTCTTCGCTGTTAAGCTTGTTGTGAATCAACCACGCGGAAGAATCCGTAATCGACGCCCCGAAGCCATCCATCTGCTGATAGGTTTTGGACTGATCAACCGTGATCGCGAGCGCATTCACTTGAGCCTGACCAAATTCCAGATCAGGCTTTTTTTGCAGCGATTCTTTCAAGTCGGCGGTAGATTCGTAGACTTCTACCTTCGATCTTTCACTCCGCACGGCGGAGCCGGCCGTTTGCGCTGAACTGGTTGCCACGACAAGACTGGCGGCGAGAAAATACTGCGCGTAACGAAGGAACACCTTAGTCTCCACGTACGGCGGAAGAGAATTGGGCCGGTCAATTCTGACTGGGCGGCGAAGGCGACATATCCCCGGCCTCACCGCTTCGCTGTTTCTTTTCGAGCCGCTTCTGCTGATTCTCACTGGCTTCATTCTTCAACTTCTGAAAGACCGCCAACGCTTCCTGAGCTTCTTGCGTCCGATGCAACCGGCGATAAACCTGGGCAAGCTGATAATAAGCCTGCTGGACGATTTCAGGATCGGTATCTCCAGAAATTGCGCTTTTAAACTCTTCGACTGCGGCTTGATCGTTCCCAATCTGCATGTCAGCGCGTCCGAGGTAATACTGGGCGTCTCGCAACTTAGGACTCTGGCGTAATGCAGCTTCTACCAAGGGCTTGCCTTCTCGCGGTTTCGCACGCTCGATTCGAATGCTACCAAGCTTGTACTGCGCCAAAATGCTTTCTGGATCAATTTCGAGCTCACGCCCATAAGCTGCTTCGGCTTTCTCCATTTCCCCATTGTTCCAATATTGCGTCCCGAGTTCTTCGTTCAGACCGGGCTGCTCCGG
>JBEEGK010000320.1:0-3682 GCA_041166845.1 Acidobacteriaceae bacterium | reverse complement strand
TCAACATGGTCCAGAAGGGCGAGCGCGAAGCGCGGATCGCGAAGAAGGAGATGGTCGAGGCCAACCTCCGGCTCGTGATCTCGATCGCGAAGAAATATACCAACCGCGGGTTGCAATTCCTGGATCTGATTCAGGAAGGCAATATCGGTTTGATGAAAGCCGTAGACAAATTCGAATACCGGCGTGGCTACAAGTTCTCCACTTACGCCACCTGGTGGATTCGTCAGGCCATCACTCGTGCAATCGCTGATCAGGCTCGTACAATTCGTATCCCGGTCCACATGATCGAGACGATCAACAAGCTGATCCGCACTTCGCGTCAGCTTGTGCAGGAACTCGGGCGCGAGCCGACGTCAGAAGAAATTGCCAAGCGCATGGATATTCCGGTCGCGAAAGTACGTAAGGTACTCAAAATCGCGCAGGAACCTATCTCGCTGGAAACTCCAATCGGTGAAGAGGAAGATTCTCACCTGGGAGATTTCATCGAGGACCGTGCGGTAGTTTCTCCGGCGGAAGCAGTGATCAACGTCAACCTCAAAGACCAGACTTCACACGTTCTACGCACCTTGACTCCCCGTGAAGAAAAAGTCATCAAGATGCGCTTCGGTCTTGAGGACGGCAGCGAACACACGCTGGAAGAAGTCGGCCAGTCGTTCGCAGTTACTCGTGAACGCATACGACAGATTGAGGCTAAGGCGTTGCGGAAGCTGCGGCACCCATCACGGTCGCGAAAGTTGCGGGCGTTTTTGGATGGGGTAAGGGACTAAAGTCAGAGGTGAGAAGTCAGAATGCAGAATTAATTTAGGGCGTGCGCAAGTGCGCCCTTTTTATTTCAGCTACTCGGCGTCGCACTTTCCGCGATAACCCTTCTCAACGGAGCCAATTCTCAACCTGAAGGCGCTCCACTCGGGAAAACTCTTTTTCATTGTCGGTTACAACTGTATATCCCAGGGTAAGCGCCTGAGCTGCGATGAGCAGGTCGTTAGCGCCAATCGGCTTGCCGGCGCGTTCGAGTTGCACACGAATCGAGCCATACGAAGCGTCGGCTGGTTTCTCGAACGGCAGAATCTCGAGCGCACCCAGTACGGCCTCGAGCTGTGCGGACAAACGCGGTGATTGTTTCTTTTCGGCGCCATAGCGCAATTCCGCAGCAACAATGATGCTTGTGAAGACCTTCATTTCGCCAACCTTGAGCATCTGTTCCGCTACTCGTCCCTGGGGATTGCGAACCAGGTCAGAAACTATATTCGTATGCAAAAGGTAGCGCATCAGAGATCGACCGCATCCGCGGGAGGATCGGGCATCCGAGGGAATTTTTCCCGCAGCGGCTTAAGGCCGGCCAAAACCGCCCGCAGTGATTTTGCAGGTGCGGGTTCGATGATCAGACGCTGGCCTTCTTTGCGCATGATGGCGTTTTCGCAGGGAAGCTCGAATTCCCGCGGGATGCGCACGGCTTGGTTGCGTCCGTTCCTGAAGACCCGAACGTGACGTTCAGAGCTTGGTGCCTTTTTTAGCATATGCTTAGCATATGCCAAGGATGCCATGATGTCCACTTGGAAAGGTGTTTTTGGATAGGTAAGGAGTTTAGCGAACCTGAGGAATAACAAAGCCACTGCTCACGTCTGGTCATTAGCGATATGCTTCTCCATCATCCGGTATGGGCATCTACGTCGAAATCCCCATTCGCG
The DNA here is from genome assembly GCA_041166845.1 of Acidobacteriaceae bacterium. Taxonomy (GTDB): domain Bacteria; phylum Acidobacteriota; class Terriglobia; order Terriglobales; family Acidobacteriaceae; genus JALYIM01. Next base: position 1,994 of record JBEEGK010000320.1, on the reverse strand, counting down.
CAAACATGGACGAACTGTGGGAGAAGACCCAGAATCCTCAACTCCACGAGCGATGGGACCTGCGGTTCACGCAAATCGAATACCTGCCGCGACAAGGCAATGACCCGCAGAAATTCCTGTATCGAACGCGCATCGGCTTTGGCTTGCAAATCGACGGCAACGGCGAGAGTACCGGGACGAGAGACGGCGAAAGCGGCCAGCGCACTTCGAGTTTGAAATTCTGGTCGGAAGATCGCAAATCGCTGATCAAGACGGGCTCAGGCTACTGGAAGTACGTCCCCAATGAAAACGCAATCCGCTTTCTCACCTGGTACGACTACGAGACGCGCTTCGGTGCATTCGGCAAACTGATCGACAGGTTGCTGTTTCGTCCCTTGCTCGGCTGGGCGACTGCGTGGAGTTTTGACCGGCTGAGGCTATGGATCGAAAAAGGAATTTCGCCGGAAGCCTCCCGCGACCGTGCGCTTATATATCTCCTGTCGCGCGGGACAGTCGCGTTTATCTGGTTCTACCACGGCCTGGTTCCTAAGCTCCTATATCACGATAAAATTGAACTTGATCTTCTCGGCACAATTGCTCCGCCGAATGTCTTGCACGCAATAACGACCGTCGCAGGAGTGGTCGAAATAATTTTCGCTTTTCTGTTGCTTCTACTCTGGCGTCAGACTTGGCTCCTGTGGCTGACTCTTATTCTCATGCTGTGCGGCATTCCAGCTGTCGCACTAACCTCACCTGAATACCTGCACGCCGCCTTCAATCCCGTAACTTTGAATATGTCTCTCGCCATTTTTGCCGCCATCGCGCTTGTCGCTAGACGCGATCTGCCAACCGCTGCGAATTGCCGCCGCAAACCAGATCAAACTGTATGAGCTCGATTTACGAACAGGCGCTCGGTAGTAAATTCAGCCTCCTGCATCCGCGCATCCAGGAACGTTTCGGATTCAGCAGCAAAGACCATCGCGCATCAGTGGGCAAGGGCGTCATGGATAAAGTCTGGCGCGGCAAGTTCTTTACCCTGCCGTTTCTCTACGTTGGGAGTTGGCGGCGAATTATGTTTCCTGAGCACGGGACCGCAATTCCCTTCACTATCAGGAACTATGCATACCTGGACCCGTTTGGCAGGGAGACCGTCACGTGGATTCGTAATTTCGAAACCCGTCATCCCCGACGCTTTGATGCTTACATGATTTACAGCGAGGAGCGCGGCTGCATCGTAGATTACTTGGGCACTCATGAGCATCTGGCGGTGGACATCCACTTGAGTGTCGATGATCGGGGCGGCTTGTGCCTCCATTCAGGAGAGCAGCGTTTCTACGAGGGACTAATCGGCTTCAGGTTTCCGATGACCTTCTCCGGTGTTGCCGACGTGTGCGAATGGTTTGACGACAGTGACCAGAAGTTTCACATCGATGTAAACGTTCACAACGATGTTTGGGGCCCACTCTTTGGGTATAGCGGATCGTTTACAACCGAGTGGATCCCTATGAGTGACGGCCAAATCCCAGCAGACCTGATGCCTGTGCGCTATGAGCAAAGAGAGTGAGGCTTTTGTCCAGCACTCCTTCAGCGCCTAAAGGCGCGATTTGAAAACGCAGTTCGGCACGCCTGAAGGTGTGCCCTGATAGAAAACCTTTCGCGGGCGGGAGCGTCCGCACCACACTTGCTCGCTTGATTCGACTTCCCATTTTGGGCATTGCTTCTTCTTCGTTTGTGTCGGAATTTTCTTGCCTCTTGCTTTTTAGAAAATTCCAATGGAGGGATGACAAAGCGGCGTCCGAAGATTATTAAAGACAAGAAAGAGCGCGGGGAGTGGGCGGAGTCGGTGTTTATGGCGCGAGCGGCGGAGAACGGGTTGCCGGTGAGCAAGCCCTTGGGGGATTCCCGGAGTTTTGACTGCGTGGTAGGGCTTCCGGGAAAGTTTGTGGCGGTGCAGGTGAAGTGTACGGTGGCAGAGCTTAGGAACGGGAAGGGCTACAACTGTTCGGTATGCAGCA
>JBEEGK010000319.1:0-3998 GCA_041166845.1 Acidobacteriaceae bacterium | reverse complement strand
AAGCAGCGAGCCGTTGCCTTTGAGTTCGTCCTTGGGACGGACTGCAATGAAAACAGAAGAGAATTCAACTTCGCCGTTTTTCAGGTACACCGCATTGCTGAGATAAACAATGCGTCGGTTGTGAGCATTCGCTACTGGCACCGCGAAGTAGACGCGTCCGGTGAGCCATTCATAACTTCCGGCATCACCGAATGCCTTGCCATTAAGAACATCGGTGCGGATAAGAATCTCGACACGAAGTACACGTGCGCTGACTGGAGAAGCGCTCAGAGCCAGAAGTAGGAAGGCCAAAATAACGCTGAAATGCGATCGCATGCACGGAAGAATAGCCTGCGTTTATCGGGCGGACTGCGGCAGCATTTTCTGAGCGCACTTACTTCTTGACTGACTGGTGATCAAAGCTGATGACGCGGGTGATTTTCCAGTTCCCATCTTTGTTTTGCCATAGCTGGACGAACTTCGCCTCTCCGATGGAATCAGAATCTTCATGCCCCGGATGATGGAAACGATGAATACCGATTTCCACCGCGCCGTAGTTCGCTATGGGATAAACCTCCAATGTCCCGGGAACAAGTTCGCGCGTGACCTTTCCGCAAATGTTGTTCTTAATGCCCTCGACCAGGTTCGCACGCCCAAGAGCCAAGCCTGTTTTATCGTGGTAAAACTCCACATCCTCGGCAATCAAAGATGAAAACGACGCCAAGTCGCAGTGGTTGCAAGCGTCAAAAAGTCGCGTGTCGAGCGACTGGATCGTGTTGAACAGAGTGTCCGACGCAGCGCTGGATTGCGTCTGAGCGCCGGATTGCAAACCGAACAGAGCCACCACAAATAACGCGGCCAGGACAAGCTTTTTCATATATTTTGCAAGAACTCCTATTGGGGACTCGACTCAGCCCTTGTTACGTATTCACGCCTGAGTTTGTTCCGCAATTTCGAAAGACTCGGCCGCTAGGCGGCAGCCATCACTCGCTTGCCACCGCTAGGCCTTATAACCTATTCTTGTTGGGAACTATGTCCCGCCTCACTGCCCGATTTCTTTTGATGGTTCTGCTGGCGGGAATTTTCTCGGCTCCGGCGTTGGCAATCTCCGCGCCCGCTCCGCACGCTTGTTGCGCGCGAAAAGCGCACAGCCACTCCTCGCCCGATGCGGATTTTCACGCTTCCTTCAGCTGCTGCCAACATGATTGTGGACGACCTCTGACGGTTTCTCGCTGGGCGCAGTCCCCGCACTCGGCGAGTGTGTGCATAACTTCTAATTCAGAATTCTTCCATCCCTTACGCTATCGTCAGCTTAGCAACGGAGAATTAGGCGCAACCCATTCCGGCCGCGCGCCTCCTCGCCTTTTCTCATAGCAATTCTTCCAAAGAATATTTGCGTGGGCTTTTGCTGAGGGCCATTCATTCAGCGAACGAAGCTCGCTATTGCGCTGTCGGCACTCGAAGGTTTGCCGCTGCGCGAATAAGTATTTGCAAAGACTTGGAGAACTGATGCGCACCCGCCTCGCGATCTGCGCCGGCACGCTTTTACTCGCGGCCGTCGCAAGCGCCACAATTTTCGGATCTGTTCGCGGCATCGTGCATGATCCCCAGCATCGTCCACTACCAGGCGCGATGATTATGCTGCGAGCGAAGTCGGCCGATTGGTCGAAGACGACCTACACCGACGGTAATGGCGAATACCGATTCAATGCGGTGCCCGCGGGCGAGTACACGATTGCTGTGGCCGCCCAGGGATTTGTTCAAACCGAGCAAAACGTCGTCGTCACGCCCGGCTCCGAACCGGTTGCTCACTTTCAACTCAAATTATCAGGACGAATCGAAACTGTGAACGTGTCAGCGAAGCCTGAGCTCGTACCTACTGACTCCGCCACGCCGACGACGCTGGTCAGTCGAGTTGACGTGGCACGGACTCCGGGCGCAAGCCGCACCAACAGCCTCGCAATCATCACTGACTTCGTGCCCGGCGCTTACATGACACATGATCAACTCCACATTCGCGGCGGCCATCAGGTGAGTTGGTTGATTGATGGAGTTCCTGTCCCCAACAGCAATATCGCGTCCAATGTGGGGCCCCAATTCGATCCCAAAGACATTGACTACCTGGAAGTGGAGCGCGGCAGTAACGAGGCCCAGTTTGGCGATCGCACCTACGGAATTTTCAATGTTGTTCCCCGCACCGGATTCGAGCGCAACAATCAGGCCGAGCTCATCGCTAGCCTCGGCAATTTCTATCAGACGAATGATCAACTGAATTTTGGAAGCCACACTCAGCGCATCGCTTACTACGCCAGCGTGAATGCAAACCGCAGCAATCTTGGGCTCGGGACGCCCACCGCGAAAGTCATTCACGACGCCGAAAACGGATACGGAGGCTTTGGCTCGCTCATCGTCAATGTGGATCCCTCGAACCAGTTGCGTTTCATAACTACCCTGCGGCGCGATTACTATCAAATTCCTTATGACCCCGATCCCTTCGGCGCTCAGAACCAAGCCTTTGACAGTTCAGGACTTCGCGATAGCCAGCACGAAGGCGATGCGCTGGCAAATTTCTCCTGGGTGCACACATTCAATTCGAAATTCCTGCTGACGGCCTCGCCTTTTTATCATTACAACAGCGTCAAATATCGGGGCTCGCCCTCTGATCTGCCGACCGCCACTTCCTACGATCTCTCTTCTCACTACGCCGGTGGACAGGTCACGTTCAATGCCAACGTATCGCGCAACAACATGCAGGCGGGTTTTTATGGATTCCGTCAGCATGACGACCAGCGTTTCGGGGTCCTGTTCAACGACAACAGCGGAAATCCGAATTTCACAGCCCTAGAGCGTCCCTCCGGCGGAGTCGCCGCTTTCTTTATTGACGATAAGTTCACGGTCGCTCCTTGGCTGACCCTGATGGCCGGCATGCGACGCACGCATTTCTCGGGGGGCGTTACGGAAAATGCGATCAGTCCGCGGCTGGGCGCGGCCTTTACTGTTCCGAAACTTAAATGGGTCTTCCGTGCTTTTTATGGACACTATTATCAGCCGCCGCCGCTCCTGACGGCGTCGGGTCCGTTGCTGCGATTCGTTACTAGTCAAAGCCTTGGGTTTGTTCCGCTACGGGGAGAGCGCGACGAGGAACACCAGTTCGGCGTCGTCATCCCCCTTCGCGGGTGGGTTGTTGATGCAGCCAATTTCAAAACTATCGCGCACAATTTCTTTGACCATAGCAATGTTGGCGAATCGAACGTATTTTTCCCACTCACGATTCAGGAAGCCGTCATTCGCGGATGGGAACTCACACTGCGCTCGCCGAGGATCCACAATCGAGCGCAGTTGCATCTGGCCTATTCCAACCAGGTCGCGCAGGCTGGAGGAAGCATCACCGGAGGCCTTACTGACTTCTCGCTCCCAGAAGGTTTTTCCCCTCTCGATCACGATCAGCGCAATACTCTAAGCGTCGGTGCCGACGTAACGCTGCCCTGGAGAGTATTCGCTTCGACAAACGTCTCTTACAATTCTGGGCTCACCAATGGAGTTCCGCCGCCAGATTATCTTCCGCAGCACCCCACGGTAGATCTTTCACTGGGAAAGGATTTCGGAGAACGCTATTCTGCTTCTGTTAATGCTCTAAACATCGCTAATCGCCATTTGCTCATTGACAACAGCGTGACCTTCGGTGGATTTCACTGGAACAATCCTCGTGAAGTATTCGTGGAATTTCGCTACCGGTTTCACTACTAAGAGTTGTCAGGGATAACAGTTCGAAGTTACGTAGATGTCAGAATAGAAACTTCCGAAGTTTACACTGAGCTGTCCGGACAGCAATCGCTATAGGTGCGCACCATGAAATATCTGCTAATTGTGCTCGCAATTCTTGGAATCGTTGTTTCTTCCCTTGCGCTGCGCGAACACTATCGCACCGACTCTTCGCCTTGCGATATTAACGACAAATGGGATTGCGGAATCGTTAATCAGAGTCCCTTCGCAACTTTGCACGGAGTTCCCGTCGCGGT
>JBEEGK010000318.1:0-3346 GCA_041166845.1 Acidobacteriaceae bacterium | reverse complement strand
ATGAGCACCTGCTCATTCGTTACACAGAGGACAGGGAGGGCCGCTCCCAACACTGTAGTAGTAAGGCTGCGGACGTTCTCGTGCAATGCCTTGCAGACACTCCCAAATAGATTGTTGAGAAAACAGGCGATTACACTCATTGAGAATCCGCGTCTGGAGTCAATGAGTGTTATGGCAATATTTCGCCATTTGAGAAATTGATAGCGACCCACTAACGTAGTCCGGAAGAGAGTGAATGAGTTCTGGGCTGGCTCGGACCTCGGAGTCCTTGCCAAGACGCGAGCGGGGCGCCCGCGCCACACCGGCGTCCTTTGGGCCTATGTTTGCTCCTTCACGTGGCAGGAGCCGCGAGGCGTCGGTATGTTGGTCGAAACATCGAGCCTTGCGGCAGGGTGAATCCGTGGCGCTTCCGATCGTAAACCGCCCATGTTTCCAACGAGCTAGAGGCAAGGGTGGTTGTGGGCCAGGTCAAAACGCGGTCGACACCTTTTCAGTTGCATTTCTCGCGGTGTCTGCAGCTTTGCCCAAAAGTGCAAAAGATTTCAGATCAACTGGTCGGCAGCGCTATGCGCGGTTTGCATTCTGGACGGCCTTTCTGTTCACTGGGCTGTATCTGAGCGCGTCCGATCGAAGCTCATCTTGCCCAGCTAGTCCCGCGGCGGACACTGCAGATTCCGAGCATTCCATCGTGCAACTCGAACCGAGAACCGAAGCGAAACCATCGAATTCCGAAAAGTACGACGTGAACCGGATCGGTCAGCGGAACATTGGAAAAGGTGTGAACCTCTACTCTCTGGAGAAGGAGCGAGCGCTCGGCCAGAAGATGGCGGAGACCATTGACCGGCAAACGAAGTTTGTCACGGACCCCGATATCGTCAAATACGTGAGCGGCGTGGCCCAGAGAATTATCGGCAACTCCGACGCCCAGGTCGCATTCACCGTCAAGGTGGTCGATTCGGCCGAACTCAACACTTTTGCATTGCCGGGCGGTTTTCTTTATGTCGATAAGGGAGTGCTGAGCGAGTTGGACAGCGAAGCTGAACTAGCGGGCCTGATCGCCCATGAAGTCGCGCACGTTGCCGCGCGGCACGGGACTCGCTATGCGACGCGGAGAACAGCCTGGAATGTGATTTCGTTTCCGGTCATCTACATGGCTGGACCCGGCGCGATCGGAGCCAGACAGATCGGGCCGCTGGCGTTGAGAAAATTCGCCCGCGATGCAGAACTTGAAGCGGATCTGCTGGGAATGGAATATCAGTATGCGGCGGGCTACGATCCGCAAGCGGTTATCGATGCATTGGAAAGACTGCATAACAAGCAGATGCCGGCGGGAAAGCATGAGGGCCCCTTTGGTCGCCCTCTTCATCAGATCGCGAAGTCGTACGCTTTCTATCCGCCCATGCAAGAGCGCATTGTGAAATTGCAATCGGAGATTTCGGGCGTGCTGCCCTGCCGGGATACGTATGTCACCGACACGAGCGAGTTCCAGGAGATAAAAGGCCGACTCCTGGCGGACGAGGTAGTGCTTCGTCGGGATCACGCTGGCCAGGGCGAAGGCGGCGAAAACGGCGGGCCGGTACTGCGCAGACATCCGACAGAGTGGCAGGAGCCCATGTTAAATCACACCCTGCTCCTAAGCGACGCTAAGCCCTTCAGTTTTTAGGCACCAAGGCTTCGGGCCGTTACCAAAGTCGAAGCATCCTTCCTTGTCTTCAGTTACTTGTGGGTCACCTCTGGATGAAGTCCACTATGCACAGCACTGATCTCGAACAGGCGAACGTATGCCTGGTCCGAGCCGACTGCTCGCCGTCGATTCGGAGGAGTGCAATTCATTTCTGGAGGAGCAGTTCACAATGCGCAAATTACTCGTGTTTGCTTTCTTGCTTGGCACGTTTTCGTTAGCGGCGTTCGCGCAGGAGACAGGTGTCGCGCCGAAGGCCGAATTCTTCGGGGGCCTTCAATACAGCCGTTACGATGGCGGTTTGAATGCGCCCGGTTGGGACACCGCGGTCACTGGAAATATTAACCGTTGGTTCGGCATCGCGGCAGATTTCAGCGGCGGCTACGGTACGCAGAGCGGCGTCAGCATCCACAACTACACGTACACCTTCGGCCCTGTGGTTTCGTTGCGTCAGAGCCGGACGTTCACCCCGTTCGCGCACTTCCTGGCTGGCGGCAACCGCGCCAGCGCCAGCTTCAGCGGCATCTCCGGTTCGTCCAACGGGTTTGCCATGATGTTCGGTGGAGGGTTAGACATCAACGCGGGCCAGCATTTCGCGATTCGTGGAGCTCAGTTCGATTGGCTTACATTGCACTCGAATGGAGTCACCGACAAGAACAACATGCGAATTGCGACCGGAGTGGTGTTCCGCTACTAATACGCCGGCATTTCGAGAGATCAGGGTCGAACGTTGAGTTCAATCCTGATATTTCTTTTTGACGGGGGTTTGTACAGGAATGCCGGGTCAGACGGGTGAAGTGCACAACTGGGACAAAGAAAATGTGACAGTTCTCGAGGACAAAGCATGTCACGAGAAAACATGAATCAGCCGGAGTTAGGGAACGGAGTCGAAGTTAGCGGCGGTTCGCCGAGGCCTCCCGAAATCTTGTTCTGGAGATGAGTAATCGATCATCGGCACACCGCGATACAGGCTGCGCTTCGGTTCCATCACGCCCGCATTTCTACATGCAACCTCGGCTGTGAACTGTTATTAACAGGCCTTTACGCTCATTGAGAATTGGCCGTTCCAAGGTCAATGAATGCTAAGGCGATGTTTCGCCAGCTACGCCGCCGAAACTGCTGGCGACTGCTTGCGCCCGCGTATGATGCGGCTCACGAACCACAACAAAAGCCAGGCTCCACCCCATAAAACAAGATTGGCAGCCAAGATTACGAATGCTCCTGCTGGCCCACCGAGCCTTGAGCGCATTGGAATAATCTCGTCCGGTTGTGCCTCGTATATGAGTCCCGAGATTCCATCGCCCATCAATTCGAGCCGAATTTCGTGTCGAGATGCGCCAAGTTGTTTGACGTGAACTGTCCACGACGCATTCCCATTCGGTGGTGTGAGCCTTCGCACTTGTTCCTTAACCCAAGCTTCACGGTCAGGCGAAACATTGAACGTGTACGTCGCAACCTTCGGGCGCGGAGACACCTCGGCAATATCATTGAACGATCTCGCCTCAACATGGTCAGGCCAGATCAAGAGCACGGCATTGTGCCAATCCTTGTGAAAAGGATACGTAAAGAAAGGGTCGGAAAGTCGAACGGACAGCGGAAACACCGCAACAAAACTTACAACGAGAGCAACTATGAGAACCACTTTCTTCATTGCACCCGCCTCAC